>CAZEAX010000249.1:0-7337 GCA_964510405.1 uncultured Streptomyces sp.
GGCGGAATGCTGGACGCGCTGCAGCGGCTGGTGATGTTTTACCGCGCGGCGCTGCTCAGGATGTCGAAGGACGATCCGCGCACCAGGTCGCTTTATCTCGAGCGATTGCGCGTGAAGCAGGACCGCCACCGCGAAATTCTGGCGGCACTGCGCGTCAGAGACGGCACGCGCGCGGCTGCGCTCATGCAGGCGCACGTGCGCGAGACCGCGGAAGACCTGCTGCCCGCGGTGCCGGAATCGGCGCGCATGGCCGACGAAGCGCCGCGCAACGCGGCTTGACCGGCAACGCCGGCCGCTGTTTTCTCTGGCAATTCCGCCGCGCAGCTGGGCGCGGGATCAAACCGATTTGCAGCACTGGAAATTCGATGTAAGCTGACCCGGATTTCCGTGCGACTCCGAACTCGGGAGGCCCTTTGGCGCAAGCGAAAAGCCGGCTGGACGAAGTGCTGCGCGAAGCGCGGCGCGATGACGCGAAGCGCGCCGCCGGGTATCGCGCGCAGGCGCTGAAGCTGTATCCGTGGGTGTGTGGAAAATGCGCGCGCTCGTTTACGCACAGCAACCTGCAACTCCTCGAAGTCCATCACAAGAACGGCAATCACGACGACAATCCGCCGGACGGCAGCAACTGGGAGCTGCTGTGCACGTATTGCCACGAGCACGAGCATTCGAAAGTCAATGACATGGCGGGCCGCACGGGCGGTGGCAATGCGTTGGCGGCCGCCACGCACAATCCGTTCGCCGACCTGAAGGCGAAACTCGCAGCGGGGAAAAAGCCGTGAGGGCGCGAGTCGCGCTGGGCGTGGCGGCCGCGCTTGCAGCGGTCACGTGCATGGCGGAGGAAGCGGCGTCGCTCGCCGATTATCCGGTCAAGCCGATCCGCATCATTGTCGCGTCGTCGCCCGGCACGGCGAGCGATTTTTTCGCGCGTTCGCTCGGCGAGGAATTGAGCGCGTTCTACAAGCAGCGCGTCGTCATCGACAACCGCGCCGGCGCCGGCGGCCTGATCGGCAATAACATGGTGTCGAAAGCGGCCGCCGACGGCTATACGCTGGGCATGGTCGACGTCACGCGCATCATCACCGAACTCATGCGCGACCGCGCGCCGTACAGCGCGCTGGCCGATATCGTCGGCGTTACGCACGTCGCGTCGATCACCAACGTGCTCGTGGCGACCAACGCGCTGCCGGTGCGTACGGCTACCGAATTCGTCGCGCATGCGCGCGCCCGTCCCGGCGAGCTCAACTACGCGTCGCTCGGCATCGGTTCGGCGTCGCATCTCGCCGGCGAAGTGTTCACGCATGCGGTCGGCATCGCGGCGGTGCACGTGCCGTTCCGGAATTTGTACGACTTCGTCGTCGAGATGGGACTCGGGCGCGTGCATTACGGCGTGTTCACCTTGCCGGCTGTGTTGCCGCCCTTGCGCGAAAACCGCATGCGCGCGCTTGCGGTGATGACGCCGCAACGCAGTCCCGCGCTCCCCAGCGTGCCGGCCATCGCCGAGGTCGGCCTGCCCGAGGCGCAGTTCGACAGCTGGTCGGGCATCGTTGCGCCGAAAGGCACGTCGCGCCGCATCGTCGAGCAATTGCACGGCGACATCGTGCGCGGCCTGCGCAAGGCCGCGCTGCGCGAACTCTTCGTGCGCCAGGGCGCCGAGTCTACTCCCGAGGGCACGCCGGATGGATTCACGCGCATGATGCGGGAGGAATACGTGAGATATCAGGCGTTGATCAAAGAGGGCGGGATCAAGCCTGAATAACGGTTGCGATTCGATTGCCGGCCACGCCGGATAATGACACGAAGTCCGTGTTATTATTAAATCCTCCATTTTCCGGCGCAATTATGAAAAACATCACGATCACGCTCGACGAAACAACCGCCGCGTGGGTGCGCGTGCACGCGGCGAAACACAACAAAAGCGTGTCGCGTATGGTTGGCGAGATGCTGCAAAAGCACATGGGAGAATCGCGCGAATACGAAGAGGCGATGCGACGCTTCTTCTCGCACAAGCCCGTCAAGTTCGTATTGCCCGGTGGACGCTACCCGACACGGGAAGAATTGCATGATCGCGCCGGTCTTCGTCGACGCTAATGTTCTGGTTTACCTGCGCGACGCGACCAACGCCGTAAAGCAGTCGCGCGCCGCGGAATGGATGGATCGACTCTGGCGTGAGCGTAGTGGGCGCACCAGTATGCAGGTGTTGTCGGAATTTTATGTGACGGCCACGCGTAGGCTGAGGCCCGTCATCTCCAATCAGATTGCGTGGAGCTTTGTCGATTCATTGCTTGCGTGGCAACCGCAACCGATCGACGCGATGCTGTTGCGGCGCGCGCGCGAGATCGAAATGCGTCACCGCCTGAGCTGGTGGGACAGCATGGTGGTTGCGGCGGCCCAGTTGCAGGATTGCGCAGTGCTTCTGACTGAAGACCTGCAGGATGGCGCCACCTTCGGGAACGTGACAGTACGCAGCCCGTTTACGCTGGCAGTCGAAGAGTCGCGGGGAAAATATGAAGTTCCGTCGATTGCGCTGCGCCATCCTGCGCGCGGGCGCCCGCGCAAGCGGCGCGCAAGCTTGTCTGCCTCCGCGGCTGGCAGGTGATGATGCCTGCGTTTCTTGCGCGACTATTCGTGAACTAATTCTCGTTAGAGCGCCATATCGGCGGGAATCGCGCGTTTGCGCAGCAAATGCCCTCCGTTTCGCAACCATTTGTCCGCTATGATGTCGAACGTTGAATTGCGCCGCTTCGCGAATTTTCGCCGGTGCAATTTCGTAATATTTGCCGGAGGCTGCATGCTTGCTTCGACCATGTTGAAAACGGGATTGGCACTGGCACTGGCACTGGTGTCGGCGGCGGCAGTGCAGGCCGCGGTGATCGACGAGGGAGCGCCGGTTAATCCGCCGGCTATATCGAATGCCTCCACCAATCGATTTCTGGGCGGCGTTCGCGATTTCGGCACCGGCCAGCCGTCGCCCAGTATCGTTTATTCGACCGGCGGCATCGCGCAGGCGACGAATTCGCCGGATGCCTTGAGGGGCCCGTCGGTGACTTCCACCGGCACGCCAGCTCCGCACACGTCGCTTGGCGGAGGCGCCCTGCACGGCGGCACGCTCGAGCGGCGCACGAATACGCCTTACGTCATTCAGCCCAACACGCTCGAACGGCGGACCAATACGCCTTATCCGATTCAGTCGCCGTGGCAGTGAGTTAAGTTTGCATTTTTGCCCGGCGGCGGACCGGGAAAAAATCACGGCAACACATCGACGCTGATCTTCGCATCCTTGATCAGCTTCTTCCACATTTGCAGATCGCTCACGATCATGTCGTGAAATTCCCGCGGCGTGGAGGTCGCGACTTGCAGGCCGTTTTTCTCGAAGCGCTGCGATACTTCAGGACTCGGGATTTCCCTGACCATGATCGCGTTGAGCTTGTCGACGATCGCTTTCGGCGTGTGCGCGGGCGCGACGATGCCCCACCAACCGGTGTTGTAGTAGCCCGGCACTGTTTCCGCGACGGTCGGAATTTCCGGGTACGCCTTCAGTCGTTCCGTATGGCCGACGCCGAGAATCTTGATTCGTCCCGCCTGCTGGAGCGGCAGCAGTTGCAGCAAGCCGGTGACGATGATCTGCACATTGCCGGAAATGAGATCGGTGATCGCCAGCGAGCTGCCCTTGTACGGCACGTGCACGAGTTCGATGCCGGTGAGCGTCATCAGTTGCGCCGCACCGAGATGATTGGGCGTGCCCACGCCCGGTGATGCGACATTGAGCTTGCGCGGCGACGTGCGCGCGAGCTCGATGAGCCCCTTGATATTGTTCGCGGGCAGGCTGCCGGTCACCGCAATTGCGTAAGGCACATAGGTCGCCAGTCCGATGGTGGTGAAATCCTTCAGCGGGTCGTAGGGAATTTTCGCGCCCATGAGCGCGGGACCAGACACCAGCCCGCCGGTGGTGCCGAGCAGCAGCGTGTAGCCATCGGGCGCGGCTTTCGCGCCGAGCGCGTGGCCGATGATGGCCGCCGCGCCGCCGCGGTTGTCGATGACGACCGGCTGGCCCAGCGCTTTCGAGAACAGCGCCCCGACCTCGCGTCCCGTGAAATCGGTGCCGGCGCCCGGCGGATAGGGCACGATGATGCGGATGGGCTTGCTGGGGTAGCGATCCTGCGCCGATGCCTGGCCGCACATCGCGATCAGCGCGGCAGCGATGCACGCGAATGCGAGCCCGTTCCGGGCCGTCGGCAGTATCGTCATGGCGATTCCTCCCCGCGTGTATTGTAACGGACACCCGATTCGCGGGATAAAATAGCAAACAAATCACCTTTCGAAGGACAATAAAAATGAAAATCGCCATCCTCGATGATTACCAGCAAATCGCCATGCAGTCGGCGGACTGGAGCTCGCTGCCGAAAGGGACCGAGGTCAAGTCGTTCAGCCAGCACGTCGCCGACCAGGCCGAGGTCATAAAGCAACTGCAGCCGTACGATGTCATCATCGCGATGCGCGAGCGCACGCCGTTTCCCGCGGCGGTCATCGACGCGCTGCCGAACCTCAAGCTGCTCGTGAGCACGGGCGCGCGCAACGCAAGCATAGACTCGGCGGCGTGCGAGCGACGCAAAATCGCGCTCTCCGGCTCGCACGGCACGAAGACCGCGCAAAGTTCGACCTCCGAAGTCGCGTGGAGCCTGATCCTCGCGCTGACGAAGCGCCTGCCGCAATGCGAGAAGGCGATGCGCTCCGGCGGCTGGCAGGAGCACGTGATGACCGAATCGCTCATGGGCAAGACGCTCGGCGTGCTGGGGCTCGGCCGTCTCGGCCAGTTTGTCGCGGCTTACGGCAAGGCGTTCGGCATGAACGTGATCGCGTGGAGCCCGAACCTGACCGACGAGCGCGCCGCCGCGGTCTCGGTGCGCCGTGTTTCGAAAGAGGCGCTGTTCGCGGAATCCGACGTGATTTCGGTGCACATGGTGCTGAGCGCGACCACGCGCGGCATCGTCGGCGCGGCAGATATTGCGAAGATGAAGCCGACCGCTTATCTCGTCAACACCTCGCGCGGACCGCTGATCGACGAGCAGGCTCTCGTCAACGCGCTGCAGGCGAAGAAAATCGCCGGCGCGGGCCTCGACGTGTTCTGGACCGAGCCGCTGCAGAAAGACCACGTCCTGCGCCGGCTCGACAACGTCGTGCTGACGCCGCACGTCGGTTACGTCGTCGACGACAACATGAAAATGTTCTACGTGAACGCGCTGAAGAACATCAAGGCATGGATGGCCGGGGAGCCGCTCACACCGATGAGGTAAATCCTTTCCGGAAGGGGCTGGTGCATTGGTGTTGTGCATCCCATCGCTCATTACCCATCACCCATCACGCTCCTACGGCTTTTTAGTAAGCACCGCCGACCAGCGCGTGATTTCCGATTGCAGGAATTTGCCGAACTCGGCGGGCGTGCTGCTTTTCGCGACGAGACCCATGTCCCCGAAGCGTTTGCTCAGTTCCGGATTCGCAAGCGCGGCGACGATTTCGGTGTTGAGTTTGTTCACGACCGCGCGCGGCGTGCCGGCCGGCGCGAACACGCCGCCCCAGCTCGAAAAATCGTAGCCGGCCACGCCGGCCTCGGCCGCGGTCGGAATGTCCGGAAACGATGGATTGCGTTGCGCGGTCGTGACCGCGAGCGCGCGCAGGAAACCCGCCTTGACGTGGGGACCCGCGGCGGCGAGCGGATCGATCATGAACGAGATGCGGTTGGCGATCAGGTCGGGATGTGCGGCGGAGCTGCCTTTGTACGGGACCTCCGTCATCTTGCCGAGCGGGCCCGCCGTCTGCGCGAAGAGCAGGGTGGCGAGTTGCTGCGGGCTGCCTTCGCCGGTCGTGCCGTATGTGATTTTGCCGGGATTGTCCTTGATGAACTTCAACAGTTCCGGCAGCGATTTCACCGGCGACTGCGAACTCACCACGATCACGTACGGCGTCAGGTGCGTGAGCGAGATCGGCGCGAAGTCCTTGACGGCGTCGAACGGCAGGTCCGTCATCAGGATATGAATGGTCGCCATGTTGGCCGCCGCCTGCAAGAGCGTGTAGCCGTCGGGCTCGGCTTTCGCCACCATCGCAGCACCCAGCGTGTTCGACGCGCCCGGCCGGTTGTCCACGATCACCTGTTTGCCGAGCGAGACGGAAAGTTTTTCGCCCAGCAGGCGCGCGACGAGATCGCTCGGCCCGCCGGTCGTGACCGGCACGATGAAGCGGATGCTCTTGGCCGGGTATGCCGATTGGCTATGCGCGGCAAACGGCGCGATGGCGACTGCAATTGATGCGGCGGCGATCAACAGGTGGCGCATTGATTTTCTCCCCCGGTTTTTGTAATGGCTTGCGACAGCTAGGATAGACCCGATCAGCGGGCAGCGCGAGAGCGCGCGGTACCGGGTGTTTTGGTGATTAATGCGTCAAAACGGCGTGACTTTTGAACTTTGCGAGAACGTGAAAGAGGCGATAATCAAGTTTCGTCGAATCAATCCGATAACAATTCGTGAATTCGAAGAGGGAGATCCGTGATGCGTGTATCGCCGTTTGATCTGAACCGTCGCTTCCGGTTGCCATGCAACATTGCCGTCGCGCTCGTTCTCGTGCTCGCCGGAGCTGCGCATGCGGCCGATACGGGCACAATGGATGCCGCCGCCGCCGTCGTGCTCAAAACGGATACCGATTACAAGATCGGCGACCGCTACGACTATCGCGCGATGGACGGGTTCAGCCTGGTGGAAGAAGCACGTTACATACTCAGGGTGACCGGTCTCAATGAAAGCCGGGTGGAATTCAACGATGGCTTTTACGTTTCCGACCGCCTGGGCAACGACGTCGCGGTGGGAAGTTACAACCGGATATCGGCGCAGGAGGTTTTTGTTCCCGAGTACGCCGTCGGCAAAAAATGGACGACGCTGTACCACCTCAGCAAGGCGGAAGGCGCGGAGTTCGACGTCACGTATCACTTCGAGGTGGTCGGCCGCGAAAAAATCACCGTTCCCGCCGGGACCTTCGACGCGTACCGCATCGAGGGCGGCGGCTATATGCACCAGCTGCGCGGGCATCGCCAGAGCGCGTGCAAGGAAAAAAATTCGATCTTCACGTTCTGGGTGGCGCCGGCCGACGTCAGGCGTTTTATCGCGATGAACTACATCCAGCGAGGTGCTGCGATCGGGTGCAAGTACTCGGTGGTGGCGCGGACGGAACTGGTTTATTTTCAGCAGGACGGCCGGTCGGCCGGCATCGAAAGCACGGGCGTCGAAAATTACATTCCGGGCGACGCGACGGTGCCCGAATACAGCGTCTTCGGCCCGCTGTAATTTGTGCTT
>CAZEAX010000250.1:0-7318 GCA_964510405.1 uncultured Streptomyces sp.
TCATCGTCGTGTATGGACTCGGGGCTTACCCGAACTAGCCGGCGCGGGCACGGCAGATCGCACGACACGGTACGGGAGAGGCCGACCGGGTGGCTGCTTGCCGCGCTCTTGGTGACCGCGTGTGTTCGAGACCGCCATAACTGAAGGAAGCTCCGTGGTTCAGGTTGTGATCAAACGAAATCAGGCGTTGATCTTCGCGCTGGCGACCGTGGTGTGGCACTTACCGGGGGCTTCGGCGGCCCAGAGTTACCCGGTCAAACCCGTGCGCTACGTTGTACCCTTTCCCGCCGCGGGCTCGCCCGACATCGTTGCACGCCAGATTTCCGAACGACTTGGCAGGATGTGGGGCCAGCAGGTGGTGGTAGATAACCGCGCAGGCGCGGGCGGGACGCTGGGCGCCGCAATCGCCGCCAAGGCGCCGGCCGATGGATACACGTTGTTTCAGTGCAATATTGCGTCCAGCGCGATCGCCGAGTCTTTGTACGCGACGATGCCGTACAACCACCAGCGCGACTTTGCGCCAATCTCCCTCATCGGCAAGACTCCAAACGTCCTTGTCGTGCATCCATCGATGCCTTCACGCACGATAACGGAGTTCATTGCCTATGCCAAAGCCAACCCGGGCAAGCTGAGCTACGGCACGTCGGCGTCCGGCTCGTCGCAGCAGCTCGCAATGGAATTCTTCAAGTTGGCGGCAAAGATCGATGTTGTGCAAGTCCCCTACAAGGGCGCGCCCCAGGCGCTTGCCGACCTGATCGGAGGCCAGATTCCCGTGAGCGTGCAGTCGGCGCCGGCGGTGCTGCCGGTCATTCAGAGCGGGCGAGTGCGCGCGCTCGCGGTGACGAGCCTGATGCGCATATCGCAGTTGCCTGCGGTGCCGACCGTGCACGAGACCGCACTTCCCGGTTTCGAAGTGAGCTCATGGTACGGATTATGTGCGCCGGCCGGCACGCCCGCAGCGATTCTCGACAAAGTTCATGCCGACCTCACCGCGGTGCTGCGCCTGCCCGAGCTTGAGCAGCGATTCAGGGACATGGTGATCGAAGTCGCGCCGACCAGCCGCGAAGAATTCGCGCAGTTCATCCGTGCGGAGACCGCGCGCTGGGCGCGGGTGATTTCAGAAGCCGGCATCCCGCAACAATAACGCGCAGCGGACGGCCGCTGCTGGCGCGGGCGACCCGGGTGATCGAGTAAGGCTGCGGCTGTCGGCTTTGGGTCGATTGTTGCCCGTCGCTGTTGCCCCTGCTATCACAGAATTTCAGAACTGCCATCTGCTACGAGAGTGCAAACGTGGTGCGCTCGAAGTTGATGCCTTTGTCGAGCAATGAGGTGAGCTTCGCCGGCTTTTGGGTATCGATATAAAGGTCTACGTGCCTATTGGGCTGGTAGGCCGACGGCGCCATGATCAGCGATGCGGGAATCTTGCGCGTGTCGTCTGCCGGCATCAGTAGCGCGCGGTCGTACTTGTTACCATCCACGGTGACCACGCCGGGTATGCGTGCCGCAATTGGTTGTGGTGTACCGGGGATTACGCGCAAGCCGATGGAAACGGCACCGCTTTCATCGATCAGGAGCCGTTGCACCGTGCCGAGGTAAAAAGTCTTGCCGGTTGCCGTGCGTAATCCAAGGAGCTGGTTATGGCTTATGCGGGTAGCCGCATCCGGCTGACGGCACATGCCTAGAATGCCTGACCGGCTGTGGTTGATGATCTCCCACGTTTCCAGCGCGCCGCTGCGTTGTGAGAGCAAAGCTTTCTCGGTGCGTTCGCTGACGTGACCGAACATTTGCATATCGTCTTCCTCGCGCTTGGACAGTCGTGCACCGGGTTGCCGGAAGGCGCGCCCTGAGAGGTGAAAGTGCATAGCGGCGATTTGCATGGAAACCATGACCTTGAGCGATGAGGGGCTGCGTTCCTCGGTTCTTCCGGAGCCCACGCCGCACCATTGCGTGTTAAGCAGGAGCAAAAGGTTTTCACAATCCGGTCGCCGCAAATCCGCACCGAGGGCAAGCTCCGCAGGCGATTTGCCGTTACGCAGCCCTGCGATCGTTTGGGCGAGCATCGCACCCAGCCGGCCGAGTTCCAGATATCGAACGTTCAAAGATGGCTGCAAATCCTTGCCATCACGTGCGCCCGACCCTGTTCCGAGTACGACCGCCAATTGGTGATCCGAGTTGTCCGGGCTCCTGGTTTTTGTGAGTGTGACGAGAGACGACCATTGTTTCAGCCAGCGATTGGCCGCCGTGATTTGGGCCAGCGTCAGCGCGTCGGGAGAGGCGTGCTGTGCCAGCAGCACTTGCAGGTAGGTCGCGGCACAACTCGTATTCGGATTGTCGCGGCCGACGAAGTCGCTGACCGGGGTGTCTGCAAGGCCGAACGATTCGACCGCCGCGAACAGCCTATGGAGCTGCTGCCAGAGGGCGGAGGGAATCGCACGGCAAATCCGGTTGTGATCGTGCATGGCAAGGCCCGCATAGCCCAATGCGCGCTGACAAACCAGCGCAATAAACGCATTGCCCGCATCAACGCACGCTTCATAGCCCTGCAACATGGCTTGCCACAAGCCAATCGCGTCGTTCCAGACTTGAGCGGTGGCGGGATCGAGGGGAACAGGCTGGCTGCAGAAACGCTTCGCGCGCTCGGCTTGCACGAAAGCTACCGGCTCGCGCAAGACTTCCATGATTTGCAAGCGCACCTCCGGTGCCAGCTTTGCCGTATTAAGCAGCTTGATTTGCGCGGTTAGCGCGCCATGCGCCTGCTGGGCGTTGGTCAGCGGCAAGAGCGCAAGCCAGTCTTTGCATTGCTGCACGGTATTAATTTTGAGGGCGGTGGGATCCATGTGCGAAACCTCTCGTGCAAAATACCTCGCATATCTTACCGTGCAAGGAAGATTGAGAAAATATGCGGCACTGAAAAACAACGGTGTGGCGCTCGCGTCAAATATCGGGACTCTACGCGGGTCTGAGCATTGCGAATGAATGGTTCGGGGCGGAAAGGGGGCATCGGTGAATGTCAGCTGTCGGCGGCGGGTTCAACCGGTCACTGATGAATGGCCTCGTCCTTGTGTCTGCGCAACAATTGCTTTGCAAGGAAGCCGACCACGCAGACGTTGGCCACGAGAACTGCGGCACTGATGAACGACGTCCGGTGGACAAGATGCCCGAGCTCGAAGGGAATATAGAGCGCGCCCGATAACGCAGCCAGCCATTCGCCCCACGCGCGGTCCTTCCAGAGTCCGTAGGCTTCAAGCCACCGTACGGAAATGTAAATAACGGCAAGAAACATCAACGAGTGCACGTCGGCGCCGGGGAGCAGATCGGCATAATGCAAAAGCAGCGACGGATAGCGGGCGTACGGATTCAGGCCGAAGCGCCCGATCAGTTCTATCGCAAGGTGCCGCGCATCGTGATGCATCAGGTCCAGCACGCCGACAATGCCGGCGAGCGCGGCCACGCCCTTGAGTGCCTCAAAAGCGGCTATAGCGTGCAGAGCACGCCGGGTTGCCATGAAATACGCTCCTTCGACAACACGAGTCGGGTTTGAATCAATCGCAGTCGCACAATTGGTCAGTCAGGCACCTGCACTGACTTGTTCAGCGGCAAAAGTTTACCTCAGCGGTCGCCCGCCAATAGTGGACATTCGCGACGCGCGCTTGGAACCGGCGCACCTGAGATCAAGAACGACGGATTGCTTACCCGCATTCTCGCCGGATAGGGGGAAAAAATGCTCCGGCCGGTTCGGCGGGGGCATGAAGCTCGCTTGAGCGACCATTCGAGGTGGATCACGCCCTTGCGGACGCCGTTGGATATTGCCTCAAAAAGCCGCGGGATGCAATCGTCATATCGATGCCGCCGCATTGTCCTGCGGGTTGTGAGCCGTCATTTGCGGGCGATAGCTTTCGGCCAAAAGCAGGCATTCAGCCCGTGCTTGGAATTTTGCCGTAAACGGGTGGAAAATCGGTTCTTGACGTGACTCACGGCACTGTTATCGCGCAAGTTTTGCCATCCGACAAAAAGTCGGGAGTTCCAAGATGTGCAGAACCGCAATCGTTCTTGCCGGCCTGGTTTTGCTGGCGTTATGCACAACGACGACGCCTCAGATTACCACCGCCGTGCTTGCCGACCTCGCGCAGACGGGAAAGGTGAGCGTCGCTATCAATTACGGCAATCCCGTGTTTACCGCGAGGGGCCCCGGGCTCGGCGGGGTTCGGGCATTGCTGTTGACCTCGCGCGGGAATTCGGCCGGCAGCTGGGTGTTGCGGTCGAGCTGGTTAGCTACAACTCCGGCGGACAGTTGACGGCGGGACTGACCGTTGGCGGCTGGGACGTCGCAACCCTGGCGTTCGAGCAGGCGCGCGCCAACGCGATCCACTTCGGCGCGCCCTTTGTTGAGACTGACGCCACCTGCCTGGTGCACGCCGGGTCGCCCCTGCGCACTGCGGCTGACGTGGACCAAAAGGGCGTGCGCATTGTAGTGTCAGCGAAGGACGGCAACGATCTTTTCCTTACCCGCACGCTGAAAAACGCGCCGCTGATGCGCGCATCCAGTCCGGAAGCCGCGTTCAAGCTTTTCGCCGCGGAGAATCTGGACGCCGATGCAAATCTGAAACCGGGGCTCCGGTTTACTGGACTTCCAATAGCGGACGCTCGCCCAACCAGCAGAATAGTCTCAGTCGTGGTGCCCTTCGTGCCTGACGTTGCCCCCGCGGTCTTGTAAATGATGGTCCCGTTCTACGTGCTCGCGCTCCCACGGGCGTCCGCCGCCGCGGTGGTAACCGATGCGCCCGCCCCATTCGCCGTACCAGCACCCGGCGCAGTACGTGGGCGAGTAGTAGTAAGGGTCATTCGCGCTAATCACGACGCCCGGTACTGGACCCGGCTCCACGACGCAGGCGGTCAACAGCAGCGCAACAGCTCCAATCATCACGTATTTCATCTTCATAGTTACCCTCCAACTGTTGGTAGTACAACCCATGATACGAAGTGTGAGAAAGGCTACACTCATCTCGGGGAATAGGAAATACGGACGCTCCGCTTGCTTGCGAAGGACTGCTTTGGGCAGGAAGGGGACGTTGGTGAATGTCGGTTCCCGGCCGAAACCGGTCAGTCCCGGTTACATTTGAATTTTCGTGAAAATGGCCCATTTCACCCCGCAATGGTTGTTGCAGGTTCTCTTCGGTTATGCGTGGGAGCATTTGAAAAGTCCATGCGCGCGGGCTCCCTGAACGCGAACGCGCTACTGCATGAACCATCCATGGCTGACGACAAGCGATTGGCCCGTAAGTGCGTTGGTCGGAAATGACGCGAACATCAATGCAACCGCTGCAACGTCGGCCGTGGTGGTGAATTCGCCGTCGACCGTTTCCTTTAGCATCACGTTCTTGATGACGTCGCTTTCACTGATGCCAAGCGTCTTCGCCTGCTCGGGAATCTGCTTTTCCACCAGGGGCGTACGCACGAAACCCGGACAAATGACGTTGGCGCGTATGTTGTGCTTGGCGCCTTCCTTGGCCACCGTTTTGGCCAGCCCGATCAGGCCGTGTTTGGCGGTCACGTAAGGAGCCTTCAATACCGAGGCCTCTTTCGAATGCACCGAGCCCATATAAATGACGCTGCCGCCTTTGCCGCTCGCGATCATCTGCTTTACGCACGCGCGCGTCGTCAGGAACGCCCCGTCGAGATGAATTGCCAGCATCTTTTTCCAATCCGCAAAGCTGAACGCCTCGATGGGATGGACGATCTGGATGCCGGCATTGCTGATCAGCACGTCGACGTTGCCGAAAGCCTTGATCGTGCTCTGGACGGCGGCATCGACCTGTGCCTCATCAGTGACGTCGACTGCGATGCCTATCGCCTTGCCGCCGGCCGCTACGATCTCCGCAGCGGCCAGATCGGCGGCCGCCTTGTTCAGGTCCGCGATCGCGATCTTCGCGCCCTCACGCGCGAATTCAAGCGCGATCTCTTTGCCGATACCGCTCGCCGCGCCTGTGATGAATGCCGTCTTGCCTTCGAATCGCGACATGATTTACTCCTGTTGTGGTGCGAAATGAGATCCGGGCTCCGGTTGCCTCGGCCGGGCATCCAAACGAGCATTCTGAAAAGGGCATCGGTGCCGTGTGGAAATTCGAGCGTCGACATACGCCGCCTGTACAATCTTGCTTGAATGCCCACGTCCGGCCAATAGTGAACGTTCGCGCCGTCCGCAACCCGATTGCCGGCACCTTTACGGATTCATGCAGCGGGCTTCGTATGCATGTTGTACGCAGTAAGGGGACTGGAGCGTCGGCCCGGGTGTCTCGTTGGCTTGCACCATCGACTTTTCAGCACATCCATAAATGGCACCCACCGCAAGAACCAATGCGATCACCGCAAAAAGATTTTTCATTTGGGCGTCCGTTCAAAATAAACCACGATGCACCTACCGGCCATCCGGATTGCACACCGTAGCAATGTTCAGATTATCAAATACATCATTCGATGTATGTGCGCCGTCGTACAGAAGCCTCGCCTGCTAGCGTGGCTGCGTACGCCGAAGGCGAACCCGCCGGTAAACACCCCCCGCTTTCGGACAGTTTGACCGTCCTTTTTGGGTGGCAAGCGGCTGTTGATGAATGTCGGCTTCCGGCCAATAGCCGCCGGTCGCGGTTACATTTCAATTTGACGATTGATCGTCACAGTCAGCCTTATACGGACATTTGCAAAGCGTACTAGGATCCCGCGACGACGGACTTAATCAACCTCCTTTGGGTAAGTTTTATTTAGGGCAGGTAACCACCAAATTAGTCCGGTCCTTGGGTTGGCTCGTGGGTTCGCATCCGGCCCGACCCGTATTGCGCCAGCTGCGCCACCCAAAAGCAATTGGATTGTCACGAACTCCCGACAGACAGCGCGCGCAGCGTGTCTTAGAGTCTTGTTCAATCTTATGAGCGGAGTCTCACGTCATGTGCAAGACGGAACTGCATTTGTGATGCACAAGTCGCCGAACCTGAACGCGACTATTCTGATAGTCGAAGACCATCAGCAAACGCGCGCAGCTATGGAGGCGCTTTTGTCCAAGGCGTTTCCTACGTATCGCATACTCGGTGTCGACAGTGCGGAACGCGCGTACGAGGTGTGTACAAGCGAGTGCCCGCAGGCGATCGTCATGGATATCGTGCTGCCGGGGGTCGACGGCATAAAAGCGACGCGCCATATCAAATCGCTGTTGCCGGCCACCCCGGTCGTGATCCATTCAAGTTACGACATCGATATCTATCACGACGAATCAGCCGCCGCCGGCGCGAGCGCGTTTGTCGCCAAGAGCAGGACTTTCCGGGATTTG
>CAZEAX010000251.1:0-7295 GCA_964510405.1 uncultured Streptomyces sp.
GCTGCGTGGAAGAACCCGTCACCGTTGCTTCAACGTTCACGCCTTCGCGCGCAAAGAGCCGATGCGCCTGGGCCACGTAAAGCGGCCACGAATAGACGCCTTCGGAGATGACGGCGAAGCGGACGAGCGAAGCAGCCCCGCTCATGGATACGGAAACAGCGGTTGGCCGGTCGTATACAAATGATAGAGCGCTTCGAGAAACACGTCGATGCGGTCGTAATTGCGGCGGTTCGCAAACCGGGGGAAACGCAGGTTCTTCACAATCTCTTCACGGCTCATGCCGGCAGCGATCGCCGCTTTTACGCCCGCCTGCACTTCGGACAGCATTTTCGCTTCGTCGAGCACGTCGGCGCGCGTGCCCACGTCGCCGTGGCCCGGCAGAAACAGGTCGACATTGTCCATTGCGGCGATCCGCTGGAGCATTGCGATCCAGCCGTCCATCGACGGCGTGAACGACATGTTAGACCAGTTGTGGTTGGCGAACGGGCCGCCGACGTACAGCGCGCGCGCATGCGGAAAATACACCAGCGTGTCGCCGGGGTTCTGGCCGGGACCGAGATACATGATCTCGACGACTCGCCCGCCCAGCTTGATCGTGACGCGCGAATCGAAAGTCACGTCGGGCAGCACGGTCTTTACTTCGGCGGGATCGAGCTGCAAGGACTTGAAGAACGCGAGGCGGCGCTTGAACTCGAGCTGCTCGTTCTTGACCATGCCGGCGGCCACGTCGCGATGCGCGATGATGGTGGCGCCCACCGCCTTGAACGCCGGATTGCCGTAGAAATGATCGCCGTGCGCGTGAGTGTTGATCACCCACTTGACCGGCTTGTCCGTGATTTTGCGGATGCGCTCGATGAGATCGCGGCCGTGCGCCGGATGCTGGCGCGTATCGATCACGAGCACGCCCTCGTCAGTCACCAGGAACGCGGAGTTCGAAGAAAGGTCGTCGTAAAGAAAATACAGGTCCGGCGCAACCTGCTTCAGTTCGGTCGGCACTCCCTGACGCATGCGGAAATTGTCGAAACGGTCGGTCGACTCCGCCGCCGTGGCGAGCCCGCCGGACAGGGCCAGAACTCCGCCTGTAAGCCACAATCCCGCAATGATTTGGCGCCGCCACTCGCGCATCGCGCACCTTCCACGTGTGTTTGCGCCCGCAGCGTGGAGAATACGTGTTGCGCAACGCTGGCGAACGGCTTGGAGGGGCGATGCTAGAAAACAATAAACCGCTTGTCAATCAAATTACTAAGGTTAATCTGCACGACAATTCGGCGCACCGCAACATAAATAAAGCATCCACAGAATCTGTGGATAAGGTTGTGCAAAACTTCTGTTTGAATACCGCACACGCTGACAGCGCCTAGCCGTTAAACAGATTGCATACTTTTTGGGCACGCGAAATCCGCACGTTGACAGCGGCGCTTATTTTAATACGCGCAACAGGTTGTTGAAGTCGTCAGTCCACACGCGAAAGCCGGGCGGCACGGGAATCTCGGTCGCGACGCTGTGTATCGGGTCCGCTTCGAGCAGCTTGCGGTTGGCGGTCACCAAAACCTGGTCGGTGCTCGCGGTCCAGTAGTTCGGGCCTTCCTCGTTTTCCGGCGAATCCGAAATGAGCACGGCCGACAGACCGAACTCGGTCGCGAGGCTGGCGACGATGGGCGCGATATTGATGAAGCGGTTGGTCGCCTGAAACGCGAGCACGCCGCCCGGTTTCAGGTGACGCAGGTAAATCTCCATCGCCTGCCGCGTCAAGAGGTGCATCGGAATCGAGTCGCCGGAAAACGCGTCCATCGCCAGCACGTCGAACTGCTGGCTGGGCTCGCGCTCGAGACTCAGGCGGCCGTCGCCGAGCACGACCTCGATCTTCGCCGGCGTGTCCTGCATGAACGTGAATTCGCGCTTCGCGACGTCGACGACCTGCGGATTGATCTCGTAGAACCGGAACGTGTCGCCCTTGCGCGCATACGCGATGATGGAGCCCGCGCCGAGCCCGATGATGCCCACCTTGCGCGGCGTGTCGGGCAGGCTCGCGAACATGCGGCCGTAGCCGCTGGTCGTGCCGAAATAGCTGCTCGGGCGCATCCGGTACTGCGGATCCATCAACTGCCCGCCGTGCATGATGCCGCCGTGCACCAGCGAGCGAAACGGCGTCGGCTCCGCGGTCTCGCGCGTTTTCAGCACGCTGTAGAAGTTGCGCATCATGACTCGCGAATTGGCGATCTGGTAGTCGACCGCCTTGCCCGCACCCCACGCGGTGGCGCCGACCACCGCAGCGGAGACGAGCATCACCCACCAAGCCATGCGGAACGTGCGATAGAGCAGGAGCAGCGCGCACGCGATCAGCCCGATCGCGAGTTCGAAGTAGCCGGTCAGCACGTACGGCGCCACGAGGCCGACCAGCAGGCCGCCGAGCGCGCCGCCGAGCGAAATCATCAGGTAATAGCGCGTGAGGTAGCGCGGCGCGGGCTTCAGCAGGGTCAGTTCGCCGTGGCAGAACATGCAGCACACGAAAAGCCCGGCGAGATACATCGGCACGACGAGTTTCAGATTGAGCGAGTCCGAATACCACGCCATCACCGGCAGCAGAATCGCCGCCAGCAGCAAAAACACGTTGCGGCGGTACCAGCGCGGATGGTCGAAGCACAGGATGAACGTCGCCAGGTACAGCGACAGCGGCAGGATCCAGAGGAAAGGCAGCGACGCGACGTTCTGGCAGATGTGGTTGGTGAACGCAAGCAGCAGGAACGACGCCATCGCCGCGAGCGTCAGCCACGTCAACTGGCGCAGCGCGTGCGGCGGCGCTTCCACCGTGGCTTCATCCACCGGCGAGGCGGCGGCGACGGCCGCATCCGCCCGCGCGCTCGAAATCGCCGCGTAGGCGCACAACGCGACGAACAGCGCGTAACACACCGACCAGGCGATCGACTGCGTCAGCGTCGACACCCACGGTTCGACCATCACCGGATAGGCGAGCAGGGCGAGCAGCGAGGCGAGATTGGACAACGCGAACAGGCGGTACGGAACGACGTGAAAACGCCGCGCAAACCATGCCTGCAGGAGCGGGCTGGTCGTCGACAGAATGAAATACGGCAGGCCGATGGTCAGCGTCAGCAGCCCCAAAATGCGCCAGCTCGGGTTTTCCTCGCCCTGCGGCTTCCACGCGACGTCCGGCGTGATCGGCAGCACCACGAGGCTCAGCACGAGCAGCGCCACGTGCAGTATCGCCTGCCGTTTCGGCGTCAGGCGGCGCGTCGTGTAATCCGCGTAGGCATACCCGACCAGCAGCACCATCTGGAAAAACACCATGCAGGTCGCCCACACCGCGGCGGATCCGCCGAACCACGGCAGGATCTGCTTCGCGATGATGGGCTGCACGAGAAACAGCAGGAACGCGCCGAGGAAAATCGCGGTGGCGTAAAGAATCATTTCAACAACCCGGGTGATAGACGAAAAGCGGCGATTCTAGCAGGCTTGAGACGCGCCGTGCCCGTCGCAAACCGCGGGCACCGGCGAAAAATTGCGGACAGGCGCCCGCGGATCAGGACAGCTTGCCGCCGGAGGATTTATTTGCCCAGCATCGCGGCGCGCAGACGCCCGTCGACCGGCTTGTCGCCGATCCAGATATGCAGCATCGCGCGGAAGAAGTCCTCACCCGGTATGGTGATGCGCTCCTGGCCGTCGACGATCACGCGCGTGCCCACGTCGGGCAGGTAATCGAGATGGACCACGCTGCCCTTGTTGATCGCCTTCAACGAACTCATCATCGTGTTCAGATCGCGGATTCTTTTTTCGAGGAGCGCCAGTTCGTGCGGCACCAGGTTCGCGGCCAGCGCGTTGTTCATCGACGAAATCAGGTCCTGCGCGGTGACCTCGCTCGAGAGGATATGCATGGACACGCGCTTGGGCCCGGGGTCGGCAAAGACCGCCGCGCTGTCGGTTTTCTTCTGCGTAAGATACAGGCTGCCGATATAGACCTTGAGGAACGCGAATTTGTGGCGCACGCCCGCGCCGTTCAGCACGAGTTCCGGCACCCCGCTCGCCAGCACGACTTTGTCGTCGATTTTCACGCCATCGATGTCGACCGCGCGCGCCGTGGAAACACCGGCGGCAGCGGCCAGAAAAAGCAGGGCGAGAAAGATTTTCATGAAGGTTCCGGTCTGCATGGATATCCGAGAGTGTATCAGAGCGCCTCGAAGACACCGGCGGCGCCCATGCCGGTGCCGATGCACATCGTGATCATGCCGTATTTCTTCGTCTGCCGGCGCATGCCGTGCATGAGGGTCGCCGCACGCACCGCGCCGGTGGCGCCCAGCGGATGGCCCAGCGCGATCGCGCCGCCGAGCGGGTTGACCTTCGCCGGATCGAGCCCGAGGTCCTTGATCACGGCGAGCGACTGCGCGGCGAACGCTTCGTTGAGTTCGATCCAGTCGATGTCGTCGAGCTTGAGCCCGACCTGGTGCAGCACTTTCGGAATCGCCTTGACGGGGCCGATGCCCATGATTTCCGGCGGCACACCCGCCACCGCGTAACCCATGAAACGCCCGAGCGGCGACAGCTTGAAGCGCTGCATCGCCGCCTCGCTCATCAGCACGACCGCCGCCGCGCCATCCGACATCTGCGAGCTGTTGCCCGCCGTCACGCTGCCCCTGGCAGCGAACACGGGCCGCAGTTTCGCGAGACCTTCGGGCGACGTATCGCGGCGCGGGCCTTCGTCGTTGGTTGCCGTGCGGTGCCTGATGGCAACCTCGCGCGTATTCAGGTCGGGCTGGTGTTCGACGATGTCGTACGGCGTGATCTCCGCCTTGAACTCGCCCGCGTCGGTCGCGCGCAGCGCGCGGCGATGGCTTTCCGCGGCAAACATGTCCTGCTGCTCGCGCGTGATGTTCCACTGCTGCGCGACATTTTCCGCCGTAATGCCCATGCCGTAGCCGATCGCGATGTTTTCGTCCTTGTCGAAAATCGCCGGGCTGAACGAAGGTTTGTTGCCGCCCATGGGCACCATGCTCATGCTTTCGGTGCCCGCCGCTATCATCACGTCGGCCTCGCCGAGCCGGATGCGGTCGGCGGCGAGCGCGACGGCCTGCACGCCCGACGAGCAGAACCGGTTGATCGTCATGCCCGACACCGTATTCGGAAAACCCGCGAGCAGGAGCCCGATGCGCGCGACGTTCATGCCCTGCTCGGCTTCCGGCATCGCGCAACCGACGATTACGTCGTCGATCACGCCGGTGTCGAGACCCGGGCACTGGCCCAGCGCCGATTTCAGCACGTACGCGAGCATGTCGTCGGGCCGCGTGTTTCTGAACATGCCGCGCGGCGCCTTGCCGACCGGCGTGCGCGTGGCGGCGACGATGTAGGCGTCCTGAACTTGTTTGGTCATGGCGTTTCTCCGGAGAACGGGATCGACGGCTAATTCCGCAACGGCTTGCCCGTTTTCAGCATCTGCTCGATGCGCGCCTGCGTTTTTTCGGTCGCCAGCAATTCCATGAAGTGCCCGCGCTCGAGATCGAGGAACCATTGCTCGTCGACCAGGCTGCCGGCGTCGACGTCGCCGCCGCACATCACGTCGGCGATTTTACTGCCGATCAGGTAGTCGTGTTCCGAGATGAACTTGCCCGCGTACATGTTGGCGATGTACGCCTTGATGGTCGCCGCGGCCGAGCGGCCGAGCACCGGAATATCGTGCGGCTTCAACGGCGGCCGGTAGCCGGCTTCCGCCAGTGCGCGCGCCTCGGCCTTGGCGATCGCGAGCAGTTCGAACCGGTTCATGACGATGCGGTCCGACGCGCGCAAATAGCCGATCTCGCGCGCGTGCTCCGCGCTGCGCCCGACCTGCGCCATCGCCACCGCCTCGAAATACCGGCGCAGGAACGGGAATGCGTCGCCGCCTTTTGCGTCCTGGGCCGCGCGCAATGCAAACTCCTTGCACCCGCCGCCCGCCGGCAAAAGCCCGACCCCGACTTCGACGAGCCCAATGTAGCTTTCCATCGTCGCAACGGCGCGATCGCAGTGCATGACGAACTCGCATCCGCCACCGAATGCAAAGCCATCGACCGCCGCGACCGTCGGCACCATCGAATACCTGAGTTGCTGCGACGTAAACTGGAATTGCTCGACGAGATGCTCGACTTCGGCGAGCTTGCCCGCCATCAACTGGTCGGCGACGTTCAACGTGCGCGCGGCTTTGAGCACCGCGGATTCCGCCGCGCGCTTGAATTTCCTGAACAACGCGCCGGCCGCGGAAGGCTTGGACGGCTGGCCGCCGCCCGCCGGCGTCTTCTTCAGATTGGCGCCGACCGAAAACGGCGGCTCGGTCTGCCAGATCACCAGCGCCGCATAATTGCGCTCGGCCTCGTCGATCGCCTGCAGCACGCCGTCGAGCACGTCGTCGCCGATCGCGTGCATGCGGCTCTTGAAGCTGACGATCGCAATGTCGTCGCCGGTGTGCCAGCAGCGCACCGCATCGGTCTCGAATATCGTCTGGCCGTATTGCACCGCTTCGCCGAGTACGCGGTCGGGAAACAACTGGCGCTGGTAGACGGGCAGGGTCGAGCGCGCGACATTGGATTTCGTGACCGGCGAATACGAGCCTTCCGGTGCGTGGACTCCCGTGCGCTGCGGCTCGGTGATCCACGCCGGCAGCGGCGCCGCCGTCATCGTCTTGCCGGCCCTGATGTCGTCGGCGATCCACTGCGCAACTTCACGCCAGCCCGCCGACTGCCAGATCTCGAACGGCCCCTGGTTCCAGCCGAAGCCCCAGCGGATCGCGAGATCGAGGTCGCGCGCGTTGTTCGCGATGTCGGCGAGGTGCACCGCGCAGTATTGAAACGTGTCGCGGAAAATAGCCCACAGGAACTGCGCCTGCGGGTTCGACGACGCATGCAGCTGCGCGAATTTCTCCGCCGCGTTCTTGTTCTTGAGAATCTCGACGATCGCTTCGTCGGCCTTGGCGCCCGCGACGCGGTAAGCGCCCGACGCCACGTCGAGCACCTGGATGTCCTTGCCGGCTTTCTGGTAAACGCCGCGCCTGGTTTTCTGGCCAAGCGCGCCGGTATCGATCAGCCTTTTCAGCCAGTCGGGAATCGCGTAATACGGGTGCCACGGATCGTCCGGCAGCGTGTCCGCCATCGTTTTCACCACGTGCGCAAACGTGTCGAGCCCGACGACGTCCGCAGTGCGGAACGTGGCACTTTTCGGGCGTCCGATCAGCGGGCCGGTCAGCGCGTCCACCACGTCGAAGCCGAGTCCGAACTGCTGGGCATTCCAAAAGAACGGCTCCGTGCGTGTCCCGGGCG
>CAZEAX010000252.1:0-7288 GCA_964510405.1 uncultured Streptomyces sp.
CACTAAAAGTAGCGATGGTAGTCGAAATACGCGCTCACAGCACACGAAAACCTTTGTTGATGCAGCACTCGCGGTCACGGTGCAAGGCACCGGAACGCGCCGCTGCTCACTACGAATTTTAACGGCAAACAGCGAAAGTCATTTTCAACTAGTCACCCACCATTGATGATTTTTATTCGTGACTGAATGATTAAGCATTAGCGCGCGGAATTAAAGTTTCGCGCGTGAGTTTGCCCATCCCGTGTCACTGAGCGCGGGAGAAGAAAAAAATGAAACGCATGTTGTTTAACGCGACGCAGTCTGAAGAACTGCGCGTTGCAATCGTAGATGGCCAGAAACTCCTCGATCTGGACATTGAGTCTGCCGGCAAAGAGCAGCGCAAAAGCAATATCTACAAGGGTGTCATCACCCGGGTCGAGCCCAGCCTCGAGGCTGCCTTTATAGATTACGGTAGCGAACGCCACGGTTTTCTCCCCTTCAAGGAAGTCGCCCGCGCCTACTTCAAGCCCGGCGTAGACGTCGCCCGCGCCAGTATCAAGGACGCGCTGCGCGAAGGCCAGGAACTTATCGTCCAGGTCGACAAGGACGAGCGCGGCACCAAAGGCGCCGCCCTCACCACCTTCATCAGTCTGGCCGGTCGATATCTGGTGCTGATGCCCAACAATCCGCGCGGCGGCGGCGTCTCGCGCCGCGTCGAAGGCGAGGAACGCGCCGAGTTGCGCGAAACCATCGATCAGCTCGAAGTGCCCGCAGGCATGAGCGTGATTGCGCGCACCGCCGGCATCGGCCGCAACGCCGAGGAACTCGGCTGGGATCTGAATTACCTGCTGCAGTTGTGGCGTGAAATCGAGAACGCATCCACGGGTCAGAGCGGCGCTTTCCTGATTTACCAGGAATCGAGCCTCGTCATCCGCGCGATCCGCGATCATTTCTCGCAGGACATCGGCGAAATCCTGATCGACACCGAAGACATCTACGAGCAGGCGCGCGCGTTCATGGGCCACGTGATGCCCGCGAACGTGAACCGCGTCAAGCTTTACAAAGACGATGTGCCGCTCTTTTCACGTTTCCAGATCGAGCACCAGATCGAAACCGCGTTTTCGCGCCAGGTTACGCTGCCTTCGGGCGGTGCGATCGTCATCGATCATACCGAGGCGTTGGTTTCGATCGACGTCAACTCCGCGCGTTCGACGCGCGGCGCCGACATCGAAGAAACCGCATTCCGCACCAATCTTGAGGCGGCCGACGAACTCGCGCGCCAATTGCGCCTGCGCGACCTGGGCGGTTTGATCGTCATTGACTTTATCGACATGGAAAGCGGGCGTAACCAGCGCGAGGTCGAGAACCGCCTGCGCGATGCGCTGCACGTCGACCGTGCGCGCGTGCAGACCGGCAAGATTTCGCGTTTCGGCCTGCTCGAACTGTCGCGTCAGCGCCTGCGCCCGGCACTGGCCGAAAGCAGCCATATCCCCTGCCCGCGCTGCCACGGCACCGGCCACATCCGCGGTATCGAATCCACCGCGTTGCACATCCTGCGCATCCTGCAGGAAGAGGCGATGAAGGAAAACACCGGCGCCGTTCACGCGCAGGTGCCCGTCGATGTGGCGACGTACCTGCTCAACGAGAAGCGCGCCGAATTCCATTCGATCGAGCAGCGTCTCAAGGTCAACGTCGTACTGATTCCGAACATCCATCTCGAGACGCCGAACTACACGGTCACGCGGTTGAAGCACGAGGAACTGAATCAGGCCGATCTGCCGCCGCCGAGTTACGAAATGGTCGCGATGCCCGAGAAGACCGACGGCGCGTTGCCGTCGGCGCAGACCGAGCCCGCCCCGCCCCGCCAGGAAGCCGCCGTGAAGGGCATCACGCCTTCGCAACCGGCGCCCATAGTTGATCACACGCCGAAAGCGGTGGCCGTGGCCCCCGCGCAGCAGGCCGAAGCTTCGATCATCAGCAAAATATTTGGCTGGTTCAAGCGCCCTGCATCCGAAGTTGCCGAGCCCAAACCCCAGGCCATGACACGTGAACGCACCGATCGCGGCGAACGGCCCGAACGCGGTGGTCAGCGCCGCGGGCGACCGAACGGCCCGCGCCGCGACCATAAACGCGACGAACCGCGCGGCGAGCGTCCGGCCCACGCGCCTCGCGAAGGCGGTGGCGAAGGCGGTCAGCGTCAACAGCAGCGCGGCCGTCCGGGCGAACCGCGTCCGCCGCGCGAGCCGCGTGAACCGAGACCTCCGCGCGAAGGACAGGATCAGCAACCGCGCCGCGAGGGACAACAGCCGCGTCCGCCGCGCCCCGAACGCAGCGACCAAGCGCCGGTTGCAGCCGGCGGAGCGCCCGCCCAGGCACGCGAGCAAGCTCCGCGAGCCGAAGGTGAAACCCGCGAAGGCCGTGAAGGTGGCCGTCGCCGCCGCCGTGGTGGCCGCGGCGGTCGCGATCGTGGCGAACGTAACGAGGCGCACGCGAATGCCGAAGGCGCAATGCAAACGGTTGCCGAGTCCGGCAACAATGGCGTCGATCTTGCGATTGCCGCAACTGCCACACCGCTGGCGGCAGAGGTTGATTCATTCCCGACGCACCGGTTGGAAGTTCCCCAGGTGCCGACTCCGCCCGCGCCGTACGAAATGCCACAAGCCGCGACAGTAGCGGTGGTCGAAGAAGTTGCGGTCGAACACCAGGCTCAGCCCGAGTCCGTTGCAGAGCGCGTGGTCGAACACGTGCCCGCAGCGGAGCCCGTCGTCGTCGCGCCTGCGTTACCGGTGGCGCGCGAGCCCATTGTGCTGCCGTCGGACCTCGAGCAGGTCGAAACCGACGCAGAAAAGCTCCGCATCGCGGCAAGCAAAGTCGAACCACCGCCGCCTCCGCGACCGCCGCGCGTGCGACCTCCTCTGCCGCCGATCAGCAATGAACCGCTGGAGCAGGTCGAAACCAGAAAGTAAGCAGAGTTAAAAATGCCGGGAATCTTCCCGGCATTTTTTATTTGCGGTGAGATTCCCGCAATTGCGCGACGAGGCTCTCGCTCACTGCTTCTATCATGTCCAGCACCTGCTCGAATCCGTGCGGGCCGCCGTAATAGGGATCGGGCACTTCCCGTCCCGCGTATTCCGCGTGAAAGTCGCAATAGAGCACGAGCTTGTCCGCATGCCCCGCAGGACACAGTGCTTCGAGCAGGGAAAGATTGCGGCGATCCATCGCCACCACGTAGTCGAAGTGCTCGAAGTCTATTTTGCCGACCTTGCGCCCGCGCAGATTGCTCATGTCGTAGCCGCGGCGGCTTGCCGCCTGCTGCGCGCGCTGGTCCGGCGGCTCGCCGATGTGATAGCCGTGCGTGCCGGCGGAATCGCACTCGATCAGGTTATTGAGTCCGGCCTCATCGACCGCGCGCCTGAATACCGCCTCGGCGGTCGGCGAGCGGCAGATGTTGCCCATGCACACGAATAAAACGCGGATTTTCTTTGCTTGTGGCATAACGTCAGCTGGATAACCAAAAAACAATCGCAATAATACGCGCTTGAAACCTCGGCGTTTGTCCGCATTTACCGGGAATGCGCAAGTTGCCGCGGAATGAACTTTGCGTTCCACCTTCAATCAAACTCCCACCCATGATTTATCAGACCAGAATACCCGTTGGCATTGTTCCCCGGACATGGTCCGGACGGTTGGCGGCTACGCTGATCGCGGCTTCCCTCGCGGTGGTCGGCTTGTTCTTTTTGGCCTTCGCATTGGTTGCCGCGGCGCTGATTGCCGCGCTCGCGCTCGCCAGGATCTGGTGGGTGGCGAGAAAAGTGCGGGCGCAGCGCGATTCCGGCGTGATCGAAGGCTCCTATTCGGTTGAAGCGGCTTCCATACGGGTGATACGCCCAGAGAACACCGATTCAATTCCGCCTCCCCCGGATTCCCGGTAAACCCGGCCGCACCATATTTAAGGTTCCGGCGCCCGCCAACGCGATCGTCGTTGACGTGGATCAAGCCGCCGGCCGCAAACTCGCCTAGATTTCATGTGATCGAACGACGAGTCGGAGGAAACCATGAAATACGCAGATCCCGCCTGCGCGTACTGCCCGCCGGATGTGCGCGCGTGCCGCCAGGGCGAAGCCGAAGCGCGCGGTCCGGGCTTTTGCCCGAGCAAGGTCGATCCCGCCACGCAGGAGCATTCGCACGGACTCTACGATGATCCCGAGACGCACAAGATCGCGCACGAATCCGCGCTGGTCGAGTCGGAAGGCTATTGCAAATGGACGCGCGTCGAGGAAGTCGTCCAGTTTGCGAAGCGCATGGGCTACAAGAAAATCGGCATCGCGAATTGCATCAGCTTTGTCGATCACGCTTACGTCATGAGCGGCATCCTCGAAAGCCACGGCTTTGAAGTCGTTTCGGTCGCGTGCAAGAACGGCAACATTCCCAAAGAGGAGCTCGGGATTGCCGACGCAGAGAAGATTCGTCCCGGCCAGTTCGAGGCGCTCTGCAACCCGATCGCGCAGGCCGAACTCCTGAATGCGCATGGGTGCGAATTCAATATCGTCATGGGCCTGTGCATCGGCCACGACAGTTTGTTCTTCAAACATGCGAAAGGCCTGACCACGGTGCTGGTTGCCAAAGATCGAGTGCTTGGCCACAACCCCGTTGCGGCATTACAGCTCGCGGACAGCTATTACAGCCGGGTGTGGGGTCCGTACAAACCCGCGAAGGCGCCCAAGCTGCCGGCGGCGGGACGTCGCAAAGCGGAGTAACCGCGGATCGCCGTCATACGGCCGTGTTAATTCTTGCGTTCGCGCACAACGTAATCGACCTTGTCCGACCCGTACTTGCGCTCGAGCTGATCGTCCGGCAAGAACTGCGCTTCGAGTTCAGCGATTTTCGAATAGCCCATCAGATCGGTGATTTCTGCCATCCCGTACAGCAAGTCGGGCCGGTCGTGAACGTTACCCGTCTCGACGTGATCGCGCATGAGCTCGAGCGCTTTGTGCATGCCCATCAGCGCCGCTGACGGCAGCATGCGCGCCATGGTTACGCGCGCAACACCGAGCTCCGCAAGCCGCTTGACCGGAATCAGCGGCGTCGTCGGCCGCGAGCGAATGCCGAAACCGATATTGATGCTCACCGGCGCGTCGACCGCCTCGACAAAACGCTTGATCTGTTCTTCGGAATGCACCGCATCGGGAAACACCATGTCGGCACCCGCCGCTATATAAAGCCGTGCACGCTCTATGGCCTTATCCAGGCCTTCGACGGCGATCGCGTCAGTTCGTGCGTTGATGATGAAGTCGGGGTCTTTTTTCGCTTTCACCGCGGCTTCGACTTTTTTCGCCATTTCCTTCGCGCTGATGAGTTCTTTGCCCTGCATGTGACCGCAGCGTTTCGGACTGACCTGGTCTTCGATATTCATGCCGACCACCCCGGCTTCCTCGAAGTATTGGACGGCATGAAATACCGTGACCGGATTGCCATAGCCAGTCTCGGCATCCGCCATCAACGGAATCGATAGATTGCGCGCGATGTGGCGGCACGCATCGACGTTCTCCATCAACGTGAGCAACCCAATATCGGGCTGGCTCAGCCGCGCGTTCGAAAACCCGCTGCCACCGGTGGCCGCGGCCTTGAAACCCATCTTTTCGACCATGCGTGCGCTCAAGCCATCGTAGACGCCGGGCGAAACGACGACGCCCTGCTTCAACAATGCGCGCATGGTGGCGGCTTTCGTTTTCATGTTGGATCCTGAGCAATCGTTAGGTATTCGGTTTCAACTTTGCCTGACGGATCACCGTGGTCCAGACATCGATCTCGGTGCGCAGGAACTCGCGCAGCTCCGCAGGCGTATTGCCGATTGCATCTGCGCCCTGTGCCAGCAACTGCTCGGCGACTGCCGATGAACGCAGTGCTTGCGTAGCCGCGTCGTGCAGCTTCTGGATAACGGTCTGGGGCGTGTGCGCAGGGGCGAGCAGCGCATACCACGAGCTCGCGCGAAATCCCGGCAGCTGCGCCGCTTCCGCAACTGTCGGTATATCCGGCGCGGCGCGCGAGCGCGCTGCGCTTGTCACGGCAAGCCCGCGCAACTGGCCGGAGCGCACGTGCGGGAGCGCCGGCAGCGTGCTTGTACACAGCACTTGAATCTGCGCGCCGAGCAGATCGATCAAAGCCTGGCTCGCGCCTTTGTACGGCACGTGCGTCATGCTGATGCCGGTCTTGAAATTCAAAAGTTCCATCGCGAGGTGGCCGCTCGTGCCTTGTCCCGCCGAGCCATAAATGATGCGCTGCGGTTTCGACTTCGCGAGATCGATCAATTCGCGCAGGTTGGTGACTGGCAATGCGGTCGGGACAACGACGATCAACGGTGTGTCGACCGCCAGCGTGATCGGCGCGAAATCGTTGAGCGAATCGTACGGAAGTTTTCCGACCAGCCCGGGATTCGTGGCGTGCGCGGTAGCGACGAGCACCAGCGTATATCCGTCGGGATTCGCATGCGCGGCGAGATCGGTTCCCAGCACCGTCCCGGCGCCGGGACGGTCGTCGATAACGAACTGCATATTCAAACGTCTGGCCATTTCGCTGCCGAGCAGGCGCGCGATGATGTCGGCGGCGCCGCCGGCCGAGAACGGCACGATCAAACGGATCGGGCGCGACGGATACGTCTCGGCTGCGTGCACCGTTGCAGTCGCGCCCAGCCAGGCGATGCAGACGTACCGAACCAGTGACTTCCACATTCGAATGTCAGCCTTGCGGTCCGGTTGATGGCGCTATTCCGATAACTCGATTTCCCGGGTGACCGATCGCGTGTATGCCGACACCGGCATGAACACCGAATGCGACCCCGGCCCGCCGGCGACAACAATCGTCAAATCTTCGGGCTTCTCCGAAATCGGCAGCAACGTGTCGGGACCGATTTCGCCGAGTTCAGCTTTGCGAGCATTGGCCATGCGATCGAATTCGCTGCCTTTGTGGCGCCCCGCGCGCATCTTCGACGCCTCCCACAAGCGGCGCTTGACCTCAGCCTTGCTCCAGCCTTCGCGATGGAAAAGATTCGCGTGCTGCGGCGAAAGCACTACGAAAGGCGCGCCGGCGTGGATGTAGTCGCTGCTCGCCGGATATTGCATCGTGTCGCCTATCATGGCGATGACCTCTTCCCCTTTACGCGCGGTCATGTTCATGCTCCAGGTGCCGAGCACGCCTGCAACCGACACGGTGTTGGCGTCGGCCGCGAAACCGCGTTCGACATGCAGAGGTTCCCACGGACTCTCCGCTTCGTTCTCCGCGCAGCAAAACGTGTATTTGCCCGGCTGACCCT
>CAZEAX010000253.1:0-7263 GCA_964510405.1 uncultured Streptomyces sp.
CGACCCAGACGATCGAATCGGTGTTGAATGAAACGCGGACATTTGCGCCGAGTGCGGAATTCGTCAAGCAGGCGAATATTTCGGGCATGGACGCCTATAACAAGCTGTGCGCCGAAGCGGACCGCGACTTTACGGGCTTTTGGGCGCGACTCGCGCGCGAAAACCTGCTGTGGCAGAAGCCCTTCACGCAAATTCTCGACGAATCGAACGCGCCGTTCTACAAGTGGTTCGCCGACGGGACCCTCAACGCGTCGTACAACTGCCTCGACCGCCATCTCAAGACCCAAGGGGAGAAGGTCGCGATCATATTCGAGGCCGACGACGGTAAAGTGGCCAAGATCACATACAGGGAGCTTCATCGCCGCGTCTGCATGATGGCGAACGGCCTCAGAAGCCGCAAAATCAAAAAAGGCGACCGCGTACTGATCTATATGCCGATGTCGGTGGAAGCGGTCGTTGCGATGCAGGCCTGCGCCCGCATCGGGGCGATCCACTCGGTGGTGTTCGGCGGTTTTTCCGCGAAAAGCGTACATGAAAGAATCATCGACGCCGGCGCCGTCGCGGTGCTCACGGCCGACGAACAGATGCGCGGCGGCAAGCCGATCGCGCTTAAAGCAGCGGTCGATGAGGCGCTGACTCTCGGCGGCTGCGAATCGATCAAGAGCGTGGTGGTCTACAAGCGTACCGGCGGCCAGGTGCAGTGGGATGCCAAGCGCGATATCTGGCTGCATGATCTCGTGCAGGGACAGCCCGAGACTTGCGAACCTGAATGGGTCGAAGCCGACCATCCGTTGTTCATTCTTTACACTTCCGGCTCTACCGGCAAACCCAAAGGCGTGCAGCATTCGACGGGCGGCTACCTGCTGCACGCGATGCTGACCATGAAATGGACGTTCGACTACAAAGCGAGCGATGTCTTCTGGTGCACGGCAGACGTCGGCTGGGTCACCGGACACACCTATGTCTGCTACGGTCCGCTAGCGGTGGGCGCCACCGAAATCATTTTCGAAGGCGTGCCTACCTACCCCGACTCCACCCGCTTCTGGCGCATGATCCAGGATCACAAGGTCAGTGTGTTCTACACGGCGCCGACCGCAATCCGCTCATTAATCAAACTCGGCGCGGACCTGCCTAAAAAATTCGACCTTTCGTCACTGCGCATCCTCGGCACCGTCGGCGAGCCGATCAATCCCGAAGCGTGGATGTGGTACCACGAAACCGTCGGGCAAAGCCGCTGCCCGATCGTCGACACCTGGTGGCAGACGGAGACCGGCGGCCACATGATCACGCCGCTGCCGGGGGTGGTCAGCACCAAGCCCGGTTCATGCACGCTGCCGCTGCCGGGCATCGCGGCGGCGATCGTCGACGAGGCCGGACACGATGTTGAAAAGGGCAAGGGCGGCTTCCTTGTGATCAAGCGCCCGTGGCCTTCGATGATAAGAACGATCTGGGGCGATCCGGAACGCTTCAAGAAATCCTATTACCCGGCGGACTTCAACGGCAAATATTATCTCGCCGGCGACGGCGCCAATCGCGATCTCGACGGTTATTTCTGGATCATGGGCCGCATCGACGACGTGCTGAACGTCTCCGGCCACCGTCTCGGCACCATGGAAATCGAGTCGGCGCTTGTGGCCAATCCGCTGGTCGCGGAAGCCGCCGTCGTCGGACGCCCGGATGAACTCACCGGTGAAGCCGTGGCCGCGTTCGTCGTCTTGAAGCAGCCGCGCCCGACCGGCGACGAGGCCCGGAAGATCGTCAAGCAACTGCAGGACTGGGTCGGCAAGGAAATCGGCCCGATCGCGAAACCGAAAGACATCCGCTTCGGCGACAACCTGCCGAAAACGCGGTCGGGAAAAATCATGCGCCGGCTGCTGCGCTCGATCGCGAAGGGCGAGGAAATCACGCAGGACGTGTCGACGCTGGAAAACCCGGCGATATTGCAGCAGCTGAAGGAACCCATCGCCTGAGGCGCGATGCGGGCGGGACCCAGTTCCCGCCCCGCCGCCGGCACGCGCCGTCATGAAAGAACCGGGGATACACGGACAGCGCCTGATCGCGGTTTTTCTGCTGGGCTGCCTGCTGCTCAACTATCCGCTGTTTTCCCTGTTCAATCTCGATTACCGCGTGTTCGGCATCCCTTTGCTCTATGTGTACACGTTCTTCGCCTGGGGGCTGCTGATCGCGTTGACCGCGGCCATCGTCGAACGCGATCCGGATTGAGCTTGCCGCGCACAGCCGCGCAGGCCGCCTAGCCCATGCTCACCGGTTCCGTCATCGTCCTGGCTTCGTTCGTTTACGTCGGCCTGCTGTTCGCCATCGCCTACTACGGCGACAAGCGCGCGGACGCCGGCCGCAGCATCATCGCCAACCCCTACATCTACGCGTTGTCGCTCGCCGTGTATTGCACGTCGTGGACGTTTTACGGCAGCGTGGGGCGCGCCGCCACCAGCGGGATCGGATTCCTGCCGATTTTCCTCGGCCCTACGCTGATGGCAATGCTGTGGTGGTACGTGATGCTCAAAATGATCCGCATCAGCAAGGCCAACCGCATCACGTCGATCGCCGACTTCATCGCCTCGCGCTACGGCAAGAGCCAGTTGCTGGGCGGCCTCGTCACGGTCATCGCGGTGATCGGCATCGTGCCGTACATTTCGCTGCAATTGAAAGCAGTGTCCAACAGCTTCTCGCTGATCCTCAAGTACCCGGTGCTAGCGCCCGACAGCCAGGCCGCGATACCGCTGCTGGCCGACAACACTTTTTACATTGCGCTGCTGCTCGCGCTATTCACGATACTGTTCGGCACCCGCCATCTCGACGCGTCCGAGCGGCACGAAGGCCTGGTGGCCGCGATCGCATTTGAATCCGTCGTCAAGCTTCTCGCCTTCCTCGCCGTCGGCGTATACGTCACTTATGTGATGTATAACGGCTTTGCCGACATATTCTCCAGCGCGGTCGAATATCCGCAGTTGCGCAAGCTGCTCGACTTCGGCGGAACCTCGGTCGATTACGCGTCGTGGGCGTCTCTCACGTTCCTGTCCATGCTGGCCATCATGTTTCTGCCGCGCCAGTTTCAGATCGCGGTCGTCGAAAACGTCGACGAACGCCATCTCAAAAAAGCGGTCTGGTTGTTTCCGCTCTACCTGTTCGCGATCAATATTTTCGTGCTGCCGATCGCCTTCGCCGGCCTCATGCATTTCCCGGCCGGCAACATGGACGCGGACACCTTCGTGCTCAATCTGCCGATCGCGCAGCGCCAATCGTTGCTGACTCTGACGGTTTTTATCGGCGGACTTTCCGCGGCGACCGGCATGGTGATCGTCGAAACCATCGCGTTGTCGACCATGGTCTGCAACAACCTCGCCATGCCGCTCCTGCTGCGCCTGACGGTGCTACATTTGCAGGAACGCGCGGATCTGTCGACGCTGATCGTCGGCATCCGCCGCGGCGCCATCGTCGGCGTGCTGATGCTGGGCTATGCGTACTTCCGGCTCGCCGGCGAGGCTTACGCGCTGGTGTCTATCGGGCTCATTTCGTTTGCCGCGGTGGCGCAATTCGCGCCGGCGATACTGGGCGGCATGTTCTGGAAGGGCGCCACACGCCGGGGGGCGATCTGCGGTCTGTCGGCGGGTTTTGCCGTATGGGTCTACACGCTGCTGCTGCCCTCCTTCGCGAAATCAGGCTGGCTGCCGATTTCGTTCGTCGAGCAAGGCATGTTCGGCATGCACATGCTCAAACCGCTCGAACTGTTCGGCCTCACCGGTCTCGACGACATTACGCATTGCCTTTTCTGGAGCCTCTCTTGCAACATAGGCGCCTATCTATTCGTCTCGCTGCTCACGACACAAAGCTTCGCCGAGCAGGTGCAGGCAGCATTGTTTGTCGATGCGCACATCGGGGCGCGACGGCCCCGTGCGGAATCGTTGCGCGGCGACGCGTCGGTGAATGAGTTGATCGCGCTGCTCGGGCGTTTTCTCGGCCAGCGCCGCGCGCATGAAGCATTTGCCGCGCACGCCCTCAAGGGCGGCGCCAGATCCGCGAAAGAACTCAAGCCGGATGCGGAACTGATCCACTTCGCCGAAACCCTGCTGGCCGGCGCGATCGGCGCCGGCTCGGCGCACGTCGTGGTCGCCTCCGTCGTGCAGGAAGAGCCGCTCGGCATCGACAAGGTCATGAACATTCTCGACGAAACGTCGCAGGCGCTGGCCTACAGCCGCCAGCTCGAGCAAAAATCGCGCGAGCTCGAAGTGGCCACCGCCGAGCTGCGGTCGGCCAACCAGCGGCTCCAGGAGCTGGACCGGCTGAAAGACGATTTCGTGTCGACGGTGACGCACGAATTGCGCACACCCCTGACGTCGATACGCGCATTCTCGGAAATACTCCACGACAACCCCGCGCTCGAGCCCGCGCAGCGCGAAAAATTCCTGAGCATCATCACGCGCGAGTCGGAACGACTGACGCGCCTCATCAATCAGGTGCTCGACCTTGCGAAAATCGAATCCGGCAATGCCGAGTGGCATACGGAGCAATTCAGCCTGCGCGAACTAATCGAAGACGCGATGTCGTCGACGAGCCAGTTGTTTTCGGACAAGGCCATCGCACTCGATCTTCGACTTCCCGAGAATCTCCCGCCGGTGGTTGCCGACCGCGACCGCCTGCTGCAGGTCATGTTGAACCTGCTGTCCAACGCGGCCAAATTCTGCCGCGACGAAAGCGGCCGGGTCACCGTTTCCGGCGCGCTGGCGGCGGACGGCCTGCGCGTGGATGTCGCGGACAACGGGATCGGCATCAGCCCCGACGACCAGCGCGTGATATTCGAAAAATTCCGCCAGGTCGGCGACACGCTGACGCAAAAGCCCCAGGGAACGGGGCTGGGTCTGCCCATCTGCCGCCAGATCATTCACCACTTCGGCGGCCGCCTGTGGGTCCGGAGCACGCCGGGCGACGGCGCGACTTTCTCGTTCCTGCTGCCGCAAAGCTGCATATTAGCGGGGCACGCCGCCGCGCCGTTCCGCAAGTTCGGGACCTGAATCGCGGGCTCCGACCGCTGATTCCCTCGGTCATGAACGACAGAATCCTGATCGTCGACGACGAGCCGAACATCGTACTGTCGCTCGAATTCCTGCTGCAAAACGAAGGTTATGAAACAGCCACCGCGCAAAACGGCATGGAGGCCCTGCAGCGTGCCGCCGCGTTTCGTCCGCATCTCATGGTGCTCGATGTCATGCTGCCCGTCATCGACGGTTTTGAGGTGTGCCGGCAATTGCGCAGCAATCCGCTGCACGCTGGTATCAGGATACTGCTGCTGACGGCGCGCGGGCGTGCCGCGGAAGTCGAGCGTGGCGCGCGTTTGGGAGCGGATCAGTATATGACCAAGCCGTTCGCGACGCGCGATCTCGTCGCCACGGTCCGTCAACTGCTGGCGACCGGTCCGGCTTGACCCGCCGCCGTCACGCGGTCAGATAGTCGAGCAGGTAGCCGCGGCCGTACTGCGTGCGCACGCTGACGCCGGAGCGTTCCAGTTTCTTGCGCAGGCGATGCACGCAGACTTCGATCGCGTTGAGGCTCACCTCGTGACCGGCGCTGTAGAGCTGCTCCACCAGTTGTTCCTTGCTGACGACGCGGCCGAAGCGGCCGAGCAGTACCTCGAGCACGCCGGTCTCCTGCGCCGACAACGCGAGCGTCTTGCCGCCGACTGTGGCAACCCGCTGCACCGTATCGAAACTCAACTCGCCGAACGCAATCTGCGGCGCGGCGCTGCCCTGCCCGCGCCGCAATAACGCCCGTACGCGCGCCTGCAATTCGTTGAGGCTGAACGGCTTGACCAGGTAATCGTCGGCGCCCAAATCGAGGCCGGTGACTTTTTCCTCGGACTCTTCGCGGCCGGACAATATGAGCACCGGCAACGTCGAGTTATGCCGGCGCAAGCGGCGCAGCACTTCGAATCCGTCGAGCTTCGGCAGGCCGAGATCGAGTATCAGCAGCCCGAAAATATCCTGCTTGAGCGCGTCGTCCGCTGCAGCCCCGTTGCTGACCCAGTCCACTGCGTAGCCCGATTGCTTGAGCGCGAACTGCAGCGCCTCGGCCAGCGCCGCATCGTCCTCGGTCAGCAGTATACGCATCGCTCAACCATCATCTGTTAAAATGCGCGGCTCCGGAGAGATGGATGAGCGGTTTAAGTCGCACGCCTGGAAAGCGTGTGTACGTAGCAATACGTACCGTGGGTTCGAATCCCACTCTCTCCGCCATCAGTCATCGCTGCCTGCAGCAATTGCTGCAGGCAGCGCAAGTAGTTTATCAGGATGCCGCGTCGAGATTCAGGGCGCCGGGTTAATTCTGTTTCTATTTATCCGCAGCGGCGGCGATCGCCGCCCGTATCTGCTCGATGCCCGCGGGATCGTCCAGCGTGGTCAGATCGCCCGGATCGCGGCCTTCGACTATGGCCTGAATGCTGCGGCGGAGCACTTTGCCCGAGCGTGTTTTCGGCAATAGCGTCACGAAATGCACTCGCGCCGGCCGCCCGATCGCGCCGAGCGCCTTGTCGACGGTGTCGAACACTTCCTTTTCCATCGCGCGCCGTCCCGCAGCGTCTGCAATCCTGGCTGCGTCCTTCACTACCGCGAATGCGACCGGCACCTGCCCTTTGATCACGTCGTGCACGCCAACGACCGCGACTTCGGCGATGTTCGAGTGGCCGCTGACCGCTTCCTCTATTTCGCGCGTGCCTAAACGATGGCCGGCGACATTGATGACGTCGTCGGTGCGGCCGAGGATGAAATAATAGCCGTCGCTGTCGCGTATGCCCCAGTCGAACGTCGTATAGACGAGCCGGTCTTTGAAGCTCGTGAAATAGGTCTGCACGAAGCGTTCGTCCTGTCCCCACACCGTCGTCATGCAGCCCGGCGGCAGCGGCGGCACCACCGCCACCACGCCTTTTTCGTTCGCCCCCATTTCCTGTCCGGTGATCTCGTTCAACAGCTTCACGTTATAGCCATACGCGGGAAAGCTCGGGCTGCCGTACTTGGTCGGCGTCGCTTCAACGCCCGGTATGCTCGACAGCAAAGCCCAGCCGGTTTCGGTCTGCCAGTAATGATCGATGACCGGCACGTTGAGCGCCTCGGAAATCCAGCGCGCGGTCGGCTCGTCGAGCGGTTCGCCGGCGAGAAAAAGATGACGCAGCGTGCTCTTGCCATACTTGGTCAAATACGCCGGGTCCTGTTTCTTGAGCACGCGGATCGCGGTCGGCGATGAGAACATCACCGT
>CAZEAX010000254.1:0-7253 GCA_964510405.1 uncultured Streptomyces sp.
CGGAACCGCCTGATCCCTGCGGCCGGGCGCACCGAATTCTGCGCATCAAATCCGGCGGCAATGCTATTATCGCGGGCCATGACAATGACGTTCTAACCGGCGTGAAAAGCGTTCGAAAATCGTGCTTCAAGATGTTCAAATGCCGGCCCGTCGTCGGCGCGGCCGTCGCGGCGAACCGGCGGGGCCACGGTGCATTTTTCTCTAGCGAACTGTCCAGCCAACGGAAAGCTTAAAAATGGCACGAGCGAACAATGAGATATTGCTGGTAGACGACAGCGTCGACGACGTCGAACTCGCAGTCAGCGTGCTGTCGACGTATTGGCCGGCAGACAAGATCACCGTCGTGCACGACGGCGCCGAGGCCTGCGACTACCTGTACCGGCGCGGCCAGTACGCGCAACGCGGGCCGGGGCAACCCGTGCTCGTGCTCCTGGACATAAAAATGCCGAAAGTTGACGGCCTGGAACTCTTGCGGGTGGTGAAAAGTGATATGCAACTCAAAGCCATACCCGTGGTCATGCTGACGTCGTCGCGCGAAGAACGCGATGTGCGCGACAGTTACCAGCTAGGCAGCAACGCCTATGTCGTCAAGCCGCTGGTGTTCGCCGAGTTTCAGGACACGTTGCGCAAGCTCGGCGCGTTCTGGCTCACGACCAACGAATTGGCGGCCCCGGGAGCGTAATTACCCGGAAGTCCCGCCGCTGCGCGCGGCAAATAGACGGTAACCTTTCGCACTGCCGTCCAACCGCGATCCCCGCCGCCGCAAACAATCCCGCTGTTCCCTGACGGCTGCGGGCTAAAGTACTTGCCCGCGCCTGCCGTTAAGTTGTCACAAGGTAACCAGCGGGGCTGTCGTGCAAACCAACATACTGATCGAAAACGATAAAGCGGTCGTCAAGCTGCATGGGCGCTTCGATTTCGGCGCGCATCGCGAATTCCGTGAGTCGTGCAATTCGTGCCTGGACGTGCAGCAGGTCCGGGAAATCGAAGTGAACCTGGGGGGCGTCGAGTATCTCGACAGCTCCGCGCTCGGCATGTTGCTCATGTTGAAGGAGCGCGCCGACGCCGCCGCCAAGCGCATCGTGCTCGCGGATTGCCGCGGCACCGTGCGCCAGGTACTGGACATCGCCAACTTCGGGCGCATTTTCAGCATCGCGTAAACGAGCGACTCACTCAACGGCGTCGAACCCGTGCGGGCAGCGGCGCCCCGCCTCATTTTCAAATCGACCCGGCAAGGACTTGAAGTCATGGACGGCGGACCCGCAGCAATAGAGATCGTGCACGAAACGGCCGTCATGTCCGTGTTGCTGCTCGACGATGCGCCGGTCAACGTTCTGCACATGTCGCATCTCCTGCAGAAGCTCGGCAGTTGTCGCGTGGAAAAATTCACCGACCCCGGGCAGGCGCTGGCATGGGCGCAACGCGCCGAGCCCGATCTCGCGATCATCGATTACATGATGCCCGGCATCGACGGCCTCGAATTCGCGCGGCGGTTTCGCGCGTTCGCGGGCAAGGCGACGACGCCGCTCTTGATGGTAACCGCCAATCACGGCAGCGACGTTCGCTACCGCGCATTGCAGCTGGGCGCGATCGATTTCCTGAACAAGCCGCTTGACGGTCCGGAATTTCTCGCGCGGGTAAAAAACATGCTGGACCTGCGTGCAAGCCAGAAAAAGCTGGCCTCGCGCGCCGACTGGCTCGCCGCCGAAGTGGAGAAAGCAACGCGCGACATCGTTGCGCGCGAACGCGAGACGCTCTTTTGTCTCGGGCGCGCGGCCGAGTACCGCGATCCCGAGACCGGCGCGCATATTCTGCGCATGGCGCACTACTCGCGGCTGATCGCCGCCCGGCTCGGTTTGCCCGGCGCCGAACAGGATCTGATCCTCAACGCCGCGCCGATGCACGACATCGGCAAGCTCGGCACACCCGACCACATCCTGCTCAAGCCCGGCCGCTTGACGCCCGAAGAATTCGAAATCATGAAGCAGCACGCGATGATCGGCTACTGCATATTGAAAGACGCCGATTCCCCGGTTTTGCGGGCCGCGGCGGCGATCGCGCGCGCCCACCACGAAAAATTCGACGGCAGCGGTTATCCCGACGGCCTGCGCGGCGAATCGATTCCGCTGCACGGCCGCATCGTCGCCGTGGCCGACGTCTTCGACGCGCTCACCTCGGAGCGGCCGTACAAAAAAGCGTGGGAGATCGCGCGCGCGCTCGAATTCCTGCGCGAGGGCAGCGGCGCGCATTTCGATCCGCAATGCGTCGGCGCGTTCACGCGCGACTGGGACGAAGTTCTCGCAATTCGCGAGCGTTACCAGGAGGCTCCCGCATGACGGCGCACGCCGCCGTGCCGCACGGCCGGGTCCAGGAAGCGCGCATCGCCGGGTGGCGCGGCTGGCTGCGCCGCATCGATCTGGCGGTGCTGATAGTCGGCGCCGGCTTGTCGGTCGGCGTCGGCCTGTACGTCGCGCGCCAGGCCGAATCCGCGGCCAAGCTGCGCTTCGAGAACGACGTCGCCGAAACCAGCGATTCGGTTGCGGCGCGGATTCGATCTTATACCGATGCATTGGCAGGGCTGCGCGGCTTGTTCGCGGCTTCCGACGCGGTGAGCCGCGCGGAGTTCAACGCTTACATAAGCACCCTGAATCTCGCCAATAACTATCCCGGCATCCAGTCGATGTCGTACATACGCCGCGTGCCCGGGGCGCAGCTCGCGGCGTTCGAACGCGGTGTGCGCAATGACCGCAGCCTTGCGCCCGAAGGCTATCCCGAATTCGCGGTAACACCACCGGGCGTGCGCGACGATTATTTTGTGATCGACTATATCGAACCGATGGCGGGCAACGAGGCGGCGTTCGGCTTCGATCACGGGCACGAGGCGGTTCGTCGCGCCCAGATAAACCGCGCGATCGAAACGGGAGCGGCGATCGCATCGGGGCGCGTCAAACTCGTGCAGCCGTACCTGACCGGGGCGGGTTTCTCGATGCGAATGGCGGTGTATGCGAAGAAGGCGCCGCTGCAGACCGCGGACGAGCGCCGGCGCGCGACTATCGGACTGGTTGGCGCCGCTTTCAGCACCGACAACCTGCTGCGCGGAGTGGTCGGCAATAAAATCGGCAATTCGCTGCAGGTCATGATTTATGACAGCGGTCCGACCGATGCATTGCCGTTCGCCCGGCGCGCGGATGACCGCCTGATGTTCGACAGTGCCGCCATTCTGCAAAACGAGACTGTTGCGGCGCCGTGGTTCGACCGGCTGGTGCTGGGCGACGCGGTGAACCGCGAGCGGGTGACATCGATCAATGTCGGGGAGCGCACGTGGGACCTGTATTTTTCGTCGCCGCGCCGCGTGTTGAGCACCGAGTACCTGCAGTGGCCGCTCATGGCATTTTTCGCCGGTCTCGTCATCAGCTTCCTCGTGTGGAGCCTGATCCGGTCGCTCGAGACTTCGCGCCGCCGCGCCTATGCGATGGCGGGCGAGATCACGCGCGAATTGCGCGCGAACGAGGCCGAAACCAGGAAACTTTCCCTGGTAGCCAGCCGTACTCACAGCGCGGTCGTAATTACGGACGCGCACAAACGCATCGAGTGGGTCAACGACGGGTTCACGCGCATTACCGGCTACACGCTCGACGACGTGCGCGGCAGGATGCCGGGCGCGTTTCTACAGGGACCGGATACCGACGCGGAAACCGTCGCCAAAATGCGCGCCAACCTTGCACGCAGCGAAAGCTGCCGTGTCGAGATTCTCAATTATGGCAAAACGGGCCGCCCTTACTGGCTCGACGTTGAAATCCAGCCGATCTACTCGGCAGCCGGCGAACTCACGAATTTCATGGCGATCGAAACCGAGATCACCGAGCGCAAGCGCATCGAGCACGCCATCCGGGAACAGGAAGCGCAAATGCGCCTGATCACCGACAACGTGCCCGTGTCGATCGCCTATTACGACGCCGAACGCATTTGCTGCTTTGCGAACAAGGCCTATGCGCAGTTGTTCGGCCTTGGCGTGGATGAAATTGTCGGCAAGCCGCTCAAGTCGATCGCGAAGTCCGCCAATTTCGATGAAATGAACGCGCAGGTTGGCGCCGCGCTGGGCGGGCGCCTTGCACATTACCTGCACTGCTTCGAGCTGCCAGATATGCGCGTCGCGTACATGGAAGTCACGCTCGTCCCGCACGTGGCAGAAGGCGGCACCGTAGTCGGTTTTTACGTCATGCGGGTGGACATCACCGAGCGGTACATCGCGGAAACCGAATTGCGCGCGACCCAGGAGCGGCTCGATCTCGCGCTCGACGGGTCCGAACTTGCGTTGTGGGACTGGGAGATCGCGACCGGCCGCGTATACGTATCCGAACGCTGGTTCGAAATGCTGGGCGGACCCAAGGAGTCCGGCGTGATTGAATTCGGGGAGCTCGAAAAGGTCGTGCACCCGGACGATCTCGAACGCGTGAGACATCGGATCGCCTCGGTACTGAAGGGCAAGTCCGCAATTTATTACGCAGAGCATCGTGTGCTCGCACGCAACGGCGAATGGCGCTGGATAGAAAGTCACGGCAAGGTTACCGAGCGCGATGCGGCCGGGCGCGCCGTGCGCATGACCGGGACCAACGCTGACATCACCGCACGCAAGGAGGCCGATGAGGCATTGCGTTCCTCGCAGAAGTTTCTCGCCGATCTCGTCAATGCGGTGGCGGACCCGGTGTTCGTCAAGGATGAAGAGCACCGGCTGACGATGGTCAACGATGCCTATTGTGCGTTCATCGGCCGCCGCCGCGAAGACCTGGTCGGCCTTACCGCGACCGATATTTTTCCGCCCGACAAGGCGGCGCGGATGTTGACGGATGACAAAGCCGTGCTGGCCTCGCTGGGGGAAAGTCATTCGATTGTCGAATCCGCCGGGAACGACGGGCATACGCGCGTGCATTCCACCAGGAAGCGGGCATTCGTGAGCGCCACCGGCGGCAAGATGCTGGTCGGCATCATTCGTGACGTGACAGAACTCAAGCAGGCTCAAGAGGCCGCCGAGGCCGCGAATCGCGCGAAGAGCAATTTCCTCGCGAACATGAGCCATGAAATCCGCACGCCGATGAACGGCATCATCGGGATGACCGACCTGGCGCTGGAGACGAGCCTGAGCGAAGAGCAGCGCGAGTTGATCGGGACCGTCAAATCGTGCGCGGATTCATTACTCGACATCATCAACGAGATACTCGATTTTTCAAAAATAGAAGCGGGCGCCATGACCGTCGACGTGAGCGAGTTCAGCCTGCGCCGCATGCTCGCCGACATGCTCAAGGTCCTCGCGTTGCGCGCGCACCAGAAAGGGCTCGAGATCGTCTGCTCCGTGGCGCCCGCGGTTCCCGCGCGGCTGCGCGGGGACGCGGTCAAGCTGCGCCAGGTGTTGATCAACCTGATCGGCAATGCGATCAAGTTTACCGAGCGCGGCGAAATCGAACTCAAAGTCGACGCGGTCGCGCGCACAGGCGACGAAGTCCGGCTCGCGTTTTCCGTGCGCGACACCGGCATCGGCATACCAACCGACAAGCAGCAACTCGTGTTCGAAGCATTTTCGCAAGCCGACGGTTCGACCACGCGCCAGTATGGCGGCACCGGGCTCGGACTCACGATCTCGGCGCGCCTCGCGCAACTGATCGGCGGCAAACTCGAAGTCGAAAGCGCACCCGGCCACGGCAGCCGGTTTTACTTCGACGTGCCGTTCGAATGCGCCGACGGGGCGGCGATTGCTCCGGCACTGCCTCATCTGCTTGGCATGCGCGTGCTTATCGCCGATGACAACCGCGCCAGCCGCGACGCGTTGTCTGACATCATGCAGGCGGCCGGCATGCGGCCGCATGCGGTGGCGGGCGGGCAGGCTGCGCTCGCTGCCTTGCGCGAGGCGGCGCGCGACGGCACACCATACGCGCTGCTCGTGATCGATGCCGGCATGCCGGATTGCGACGGCTTTGCCGTTGCCGCGGCGCTGCGCGCGGAACCACAACGCGTTGGCGGGGTGATCATGCTGTTGTCGGCCGACGGCCGCATGGACAGTCCGGCACGCTGCCGCGAACTGGGCGTAGAAGCGTATCTCGTAAAACCGGTGCTGCGACCCGACCTGCTCGATGCGATTGCAAAAATGGCGAAGCACGTTGACGCCGGCCGTGCGCCGGCGGCGGTCCCGCAGCCGGCTCCGACGTGTCGCGACGCAATCCTGCGCGTGCTGGTTGCCGAAGACAACCCCGTGAACCAGCGGCTGATCTGTCATTTGCTCGGACGCCGCGGCTACCGCGTGCATGCGGTCGACAACGGTCAGGCCGCCGTTGCGGCGTTTGCGGCGGAACCGTTCGACGTTGTGCTGATGGATGTGCAGATGCCGGTGATGGGCGGGCTCGAAGCGGCGCAGCTGATCCGCGACCACGAGAAAACGCGTGGCGGCCATACGCCGATGCTCGCGCTGACCGCGCACGCAATGTCGGAGGACCGCGCGCGATGTCTCGCGGCCGGCATGGACGACTATCTGACCAAGCCGTTGAAGGCGGCGGAGTTGTTTGCCGTCATCGAACGCGTCACCGGTGCCGCGACGGCCGCGAATGCGCCGCCCGCCGGGCCGGGAGGCGATGCATCAGCCGGCGAATGTACGGTCGATCTCGCGGCATTGCGCGCCGAGATCGGCGACAGCGAAATCGTGGCGAATCTCTGCAGCCTGTTCATGCAGGACGCGCCGCAATTGGTCGCCGACCTCGAACGGGCGCTCCGCGCGGGGGACATGGACCTGCTCTATCGTACCGCGCACCGGCTGAAGGGTTCCGTCGGAATTTTTCACGCGCCGCAAGCCGTCGCGCGCCTGGATGAACTCGAAGCGGCGGCGCGGGCGGGCGACGGTCTGCGCGCGCGCGTCGAATTCACGGCATCGCGCGCTGTTCTTGACAGCCTGTTCGCGCAACTGCGCGGCGTACAGGGCCGGGTCGCCGCGTGAGGCCATCATGAGTCCGACCGTCCTGTCGCCGGAAATCGCGCTGAAAATCCTGATCGTCGAAGACGACCCGGCGACCCGGCTTTTGTTGGCCACGCTGGCGCGGCAGATCGGTCATCGGATTGTGCTTGCCGAAAATGGCGCGGACGCGGTGAAGATATTTTCCGCCGAACAGCCCGACATCGTGCTGATGGATATCCAGATGCCGGTCATGGACGGCAATCAGGCGATGGCGGAAATTCGCGCCATCGCCGGCGAGCGCTGGGTGCCGATATTG
>CAZEAX010000255.1:0-7245 GCA_964510405.1 uncultured Streptomyces sp.
GCAGTCCGCGCCCGGCGTCGGCTCGGGCAGATACGGCGCGCATGCGCGGAATCCCAGCATGTCGTACATCAGGCGCGCCGCGTGCATTTTCGGCATCGTATCGAGATACATCTCCCGGTAGCCCTGCGCCCGGGCGCGCGCGATGACGTGTTCGACGAGGATGCCGGCGAGCCCGGCGCCGCGAAACGCGGCACGCACGTAAAGCCGCTTCATTTCGCAACGCGCGGCGTCGAGCGGCCGCAACCCGACGCAACCCGCCGCGATGCCGCCCAGTTCGGCGAGCAGTAAACAGCCCGCCGGTGCCGCATAGGCGCCGGGAAGACCGGCCAACTCCTCTGCATAACCGTCCGCGCGCCGCGTCACCGCGTCCGACCGCAGGTATTCGCGCAGCAATTCACGCACCGTTTCGAGCGCCGGCCCCGCGCCTGCAACCTCGGTAATTACGACGCCGCGCGGAGTGGCTTCCATGCTTGGCCTAGTGCCCTTTGCTGAGCTGGCGCATGCCGCGGTCGAGCCCGGCTATCGTAAGCGGAAACATGCGTTCGCCGATCAGCTCGCGCGTAACCCGGATCGACTCGTGGTAGTCCCACACGGACTCGGGTTGCGGATTGAGCCAGATCGTGTCCTTGTAGACTGCGAGCACGCGCTGCATCCACAGCGCGCCGGCTTCGGGATTGGTGTGCTCGACGCTGCCGCCCGGATAGGTGATCTCGTACGGGCTCATCGTCGCATCGCCGACGAAAATCACCTTATAGTCGTGCGGGTACTTGTGGAGCACATCCCACGTCGCCATGCGCTCGGTCGCGCGCCGGCGGTTGTCCTTCCACACGCGCTCGTACAAAAAATTGTGGAAATAAAAATACTCGAGATGCTTGAACTCGGTGCGCGCCGCGGAGAACAACTGCTCGCAGACGGCAATGTGATCGTCCATCGAACCGCCAACGTCGAGGAACAGCAGCACCTTCACGCTGTTGTGCCGCTCCGGCACCATCTTGATGTCGAGATAGCCGGCGTTCTTGGCGGTCGAGCGTATCGTATCGTCGAGATCGAGCTCTTCCGGGTTGCCTTCGCGCGCAAATTTGCGCAGGCGTTTCAATGCAACCTTGATGTTGCGCGTGCCGAGTTCGACGGAGTCATCAAGGTTTTTGAATTCGCGCTGGTCCCATACTTTTACCGCGCGGCGGTGGCGCGACTCGTGCTGGCCGATGCGAATGCCTTCCGGGTTGTAGCCGTAAGCGCCGAACGGGCTGGTGCCGCCGGTGCCGATCCACTTATTGCCGCCCTGGTGCCGTCCTTTCTGCTCTTCGAGCCGCTTCTTCAGCGTCTCCATCAGCTTGTCCCAGCCGCCAAGCGATTCGATGAGCTTCTTCTCCTCCTCGGTCAGGTGCTTCTCGGCGAGTTTTTTCAGCCACTCCTCCGGTATCAGCGCCGTCGCGCCCTCAGGAAGTTCCGTGATGCCTTTGAAGTAGGCCCCGAACACGCGGTCGAACTTGTCGTAGTTGGACTCGTCCTTTACGAGGCAGGCGCGCGACAAATAATAAAAATCGTCGATGCTGCCGCTGATCACGCGCTTGTCGAGCGCTTCGAGCAGCGTCAGGAATTCGCGCACCGAGACCGGCAGCCCGCCCTGCTTCAGTTTCAGGAAAAATTCGATCAGCATGTTGCGCCTGCAATCTGCCGCCACTCGCGCAGCTTGGCCGCAAATGGCATGGTGTTCGCCGGACTCGAGGACGGCAGCACCACCGTTTCGAGACCGAGCTCGACGAATTCCTGCTCGCGCTTGCCCGCGGTCTTGCCGTTGAAGCACACGCGGCGCAATTTTTTCGCGACTCTCGTCACGCGCCTGAAGTCGGTGTGGCGCGCGTCGCGTATGTTGGAATCGAGACTGCCGCTGCGCCGGCAGGCATCGATGATGTCCCACAAGCCGATGCGATGCTTGAGCAGCGTGCGTTTGCGCGCCGCGTAATCCATTTCCGCGAGCGGCTCATCGATCACCGTGCCCACGAGGCGCCAGAAATGGTTCTGCGGATGCGCGTAGTACTGTGCCTTCCCGAGCGAGGCAACGCTCGGAAAACTGCCGAGGATCAGCGTTTCCACTTTCGCATCGATGACCGGCGGGAAACCTTTGGCTGACATGCTCACAATTGACGATGGACAACGTTGATTGCGACTGACACCTATGTTGCACTGTTGAGGCGCTGTCAATTTTCCATTGTCAATTGTCAATTGAATTTCACCCCGGCTTGCGCCGCGACATGAACACCAGACGCTCGAACAAATGCACGTCCTGCTCGTTCTTCAGGAGCGCGCCATGCAACGGCGGAATGATCTTGTGCTGGTCGCGGCTCGTCAGCGCTTCCGGCGGTATGTCTTCGGCCATCAGCAGTTTCAGCCAGTCGAGGAGTTCCGAAGTCGACGGCTTCTTCTTGAGCCCCGGCACATCGCGGATCTCGAAGAACGCCTCGAGCGCCTCCTTGAGCAGCGCCTTCTTCAACCCGGGGAAATGCACGCCCACGATCCGCTCCATCGTTTCCTGGTCGGGGAAACGGATGTAGTGAAAGAAACAGCGCCGCAAAAACGCGTCCGGCAGCTCTTTTTCGTTATTGCTCGTGATGATGACCAGCGGTCGGTGCCGCGCCTTGATGAGCTGCTGCGTCTCGTAGACGTAAAACTCCATGCGGTCCAACTCGCGCAGGAGATCGTTGGGAAACTCGATGTCGGCCTTGTCGACTTCGTCGATCAGCAGCACCGACTGCTCGTCGGCATCGAAGGAGTTCCACAACATGCCACGCACGATGTAATTGGCAATGTCGTGCACTTTCGGATCGCCCAGTTGGGAATCGCGCAGGCGCGATACCGCGTCGTATTCGTACAAGCCGTGCTGCGCCTTGGTCGTCGACTTGATATGCCACTCGTACAGCGGGCGCTTCAACGCCTTGGCGACTTCCAGCGCGAGCATCGTCTTACCGGTGCCGGGCTCTCCCTTGATCAACAGCGGGCGCTCGAGCGTGATCGCCGCGTTGACCGCCATCATCAGTTCCTGCGTCGCTACGTAATTTTCAGTGCCTTCGAAACGTGACATCTTCGCTCGTGCCTTAGTGAATTGGATTTCTCAAGTGCGTTGAACGGCGCCTTCGGCGTCCGTTCGAATGAACGTCCGCCCAATTATAAGATAAGATTGACTCGCCCCTATTTTTCCCGGGAGATTGCCATGCATATCGATGGAGGATGCCACTGCGGTTACATCACTTACGAGGCCGAAGTCGATCCCGCCAGGGTCGGCATCTGCCACTGCACGGATTGCCAGACGCTGACCGGTTCGGCGTATCGCGTCACGGTGCCGGCGCCGAAGGACGGGTTCAGGCTCTTGACCGGGAAACCCAAAATTTACGTGAAGACCGCCGAGAGCGGGACCCGCCGCGCGCACGGATTCTGTCCCGAGTGCGGCACCCCCATCTATGCGACCGCGGTCTCCGACCCGCAGGTCTACGGCATCCGCGTCGGCACCGCGCGCCAGCGCGCCAAATTGCCGCCGCGCCGGCAATCGTGGTGCCGCTCCGCGCTCGGCTGGGCGACGAATATCGAGGCGCTGCCGCAAAATCCGAAGAACTCGCCGTGACGCATTAGCCGTCATTTATGACGCGCGCCGGCGGATGGCGCGCGCAGGTTTGATCTAGCGCAAGTGACGACGGCCCGCGACCGCTTATAAAGAGCGTGCCGGAGCGCGAACTTGCGGGCGCGACCTGTTGAGGGCGCATCCGGACTTTCCCGCATTGAGTCCCTGACAAACACCGCCATGCCGCAGTCAACATGAACGTAACGCTCACGATCAACGGCACGCGCATCTCCGCGCCCGTCGGACAAACCGTGCTCGACGCCGCCAACGAGAACGGGATTCCAGTGCCGAGCCTGTGCCATCACAAAGACCTCTCTCCGGTCGGCTCCTGCCGTCTTTGCATGGTGGAAGTCGACGGCTTCCGCACCGAGGTCGCAGCCTGCGCGCTCAAAGTGGCGGAAGGCATGGCGGTGCACACTGAAACCCCGCGCATCGCCGCAACGCGCAAGTTAATTCTGGAAATGCTGCTCGCGCGCTACCACGACGCCGCGGGCGGTGCCGCACCCAAAACCGAATTCATGTACTGGGTGAACCACTACGGTGCGCGCGGCCCCGCCGAAGCCGGACGTAAAGCCTCGTACGAGATCGACGGCGATCCCCATCCGGTCATCCGCGTCGATCTCAATAAATGCATCCTGTGCACCCGTTGCGTGCGGGCTTGCGCCGAGGTACAGGGGCGTTTCGTGTGGGGCGTTGCCGGTCGCGGCGAGCACGCTCACGTCGTCGCCGGCACCAATTCAACGATGCTGGACGCGCGCTGCGAATCCTGCGGCGCGTGCGTCGCCTTCTGCCCGACCGGTGCGCTCGACAACCGCAAATCGGCAGGCGGCGGGAAGGCCGACCGGCTGGTCACGACGACCTGCGCGTATTGCGGCGTGGGCTGCAATTTCGATCTCAATGTGACAAACGAAAAAATCACCGGCGTCACTTCGAATCCGTACGCGCCGGTCAATGGCATGCATCTGTGCGTGAAAGGCCGCTACGGTTACGATTTCGTGCATCACGCGGACCGTCTGCTCAAGCCCCGCGTGCGGCGCCACGTGCTCGACGGGCTCGCGCGTAAGCCCGGTGCGGACCGCGGCCCGTGGGTGGAGACCGATTGGGACACCGCGCTCGACATCGTTGCGCGCAAACTGGTTGCGGTGAAGCGCGAGTCGTCGGGTGCCGCGCTCGGCTTGTTCGCTTCCGCGAAATGCACGAATGAAGAAAACTACCTGATGCAGAAGCTTGCGCGCCAGGTACTCGGCACGCACAACATCGACCATTGCGCGCGGCTGTGCCATGCATCGACCGTCGCCGGCCTCGCGATGTGCTTCGGTTCCGGCGCCATGAGCAACACCATGCGCGACGTGGCGGACAACGCCGAGGTCATATTCGTGATCGGCTCCAACACGACCGAGCAGCATCCGGTATTCGGGTCGATGCTGCGCCAGGCCGCGCACCGCCGCGGCGCCAAGATCGTGGTCGCCGATCCGCGCGCGATCGAACTCGTCGAATTCGCCGCACTGCATATCCGCCAGAATCCCGGCACGGACGTCGCCCTCATCAACGGGCTCATGCACATCATCGTCGACAAAGGTTGGCACGACCGCACGTTTGTCGAAGCGCGCACCGAAGGCTATGCCGAATTCGCTGCCACGCTGGCCAGCTATACGCCGCAACGCGTTGCGGAAATCACCGGCGTTCCGGCGGAGCAATTGCACCAATGCGCGGAAATGCTCGCGCGCGGCAAGCCGATGGCCGTGATCTGGGCGATGGGCATTACGCAGCACACCACCGGCGTGCTCAACGTGCTCTCGCTCGGCAACCTGCAGATGCTCCTCGGCAATATGGGCATACCGGGCGGCGGCGTAAATCCGCTGCGCGGACAGAACAACGTGCAGGGCGCGTGCGACATGGGCGCGCTGGTGAATTTCTTCCCCGGCTACCAGAGCGTGACCGATTCCGCCGCGCGCACCCGCTTCGCAACCGCGTGGGCGCTGCAGACGGAAGACGGCGATGCGGCCGGGCCGGCGCCGGGCGACAAGCCCGGACTCACGGTCACCGAGATGATAGACGCCGCGGGCACAGGCAAACTGCGTGCGCTCTGCATTCTCGGCGAAAACCCGACCACGACCGATCCCGACAGCAATCATGTGAAGGAATGTCTCGCGCGCGCCGAGTTCGTGGTGCTGCAGGAAATCTTTCCATCCGATACGGCGGATTATGCAGACGTGCTGCTGCCCGGCGTGACGTGGGCTGAAAAGGACGGCACGTTCACCAACACCGAGCGCCGCATCCAGCTCGTGCGCGAGGCGATCGAACCGCTCGGCGAATCGCGGCCAGACTGGACGATCGTAGCCGACCTTGCGCGCCGCATGCTGGCTTTGCAGAAATTGAAACCCGTTGGGCCGCGCGCAGGCTGGGAGTACGCGACGCCCTGGCAGATCCTAGAAGAAGTCGCCGCAGTCACACCGCAGTATGCCGGTGTCAGCCACTCGCGCCTGGAACACGGCGATCAACTGCACTGGCCCGTCAAGGATGCCAACCATCCGGGCACGCCGATTCTGCATATCGGGCAATTCACGCGCGGCAAGGGCAAGTTCTACGCATGCGAGCATCTGCCCGCGCAGGAACTGCCCGATCGCGCTTACCCGCTGCTGTTGACGACCGGGCGCGTGCTCTACCACTGGCACGGCGGCGAAATGACGCGGCGCTCGCCGGGCCTGCTCGCGATCTATCCGCGCACGCTGGTGGAGATCAATCCGGAGGACGCGGCGACATGCGACATCGTCAACGGTGCAACCATGCGCATTGCCTCGCGCAGGGGCGAGATGATCGCAGAGGCGCTGGTGACCGAACGCGTTGCGCCGGGCGTGATATTCGGCAATTTCCATTTTCCCGGTGACAACAACGTGAACAATCTCACCATCGCAGCACTCGATCCGGTGGCCAAGATTCCCGAATACAAGGTATGCGCCGTGCGTGTGGAGAAAGTTGCGGTGGCGCATTGAGCGTGATCTGCGGGTGAATGGCCGTCGTCGGTTCCTGCCGACTCCAGGTGCGTTGAACGGCGCGGCGGCTATCGCGGTGCCGCTCCGCGCCCGGCCGGGCGGCGAATATCGGGGCGCTGCCGCAAAATCCGCAAGGCGCCGCCTGGCACCGCGTGATCAGGCAGCGAACATCGGGGCCGGCTAACCTGCGGGAAACGCTCTCGCCGCCGGCCACACGGAAAAGCTTTCAATTGAATCGCCGGGTGTTTGACCGCTTATGAGCGCGGTGATATGGTGCTGCTGGGAAAAATAAGTTTCCAAAATTCCATCCCACCGGCGAATTTGATTCCTTGGTCAACAAACGCGGCAGCGGGGCGTTTTAACCACCGCGCGGATTCACGTGATCCCTGTTCGCCGGCGCATCGTGGGTAATGGACCCGATACCGCGGGGGCTGCGACGACCGCAGCCCTCGCGCAAGTTCCGACCGGGATCGTCTACTGCAGGGGGAGGCATGACAATGCGAAAGTTTTTTTTGGGCAGCGTGGCTGCAATCGGTATTGCACTGGGTTTGGTTGCACCGGCTTCGCTGCAAGCGCAGCAAACGGCCGCGGTGGCGATTGACAATGACGACATCGGCGGTGTGGTCACCGGGCGCA
>CAZEAX010000256.1:0-7244 GCA_964510405.1 uncultured Streptomyces sp.
GTGCCGTCCCGAGTACATGCCGGTGCTGATCGCGATCATCGAAGCGATGAGCGACGTGAAATACCGCATCGAAGACTCGGGTTCGACCCCGGGCTGGGAGCCGGTCGTGATCGTGAACGGCCCTATCGTAAAGGAACTCGATTTCAATTACGGCCAGGGCATGATGCGCGTCGGCCGCCAGGCCAACACCAGCATCGGCCGCTTCGTGCGCATGTACTTGCGCAACATCTGCGGCTTTCGCATACCGCCCGGCGCCGGCGACAAAGGCAGCATCGGCCAGAGCTTTCTGGTCGCAATGGCGGAAGACGAGGACAGCGCGCGCGCAGTCGGCTGGCCGAGCTACGGCGAGGACCGCGGCTTCAAGCAAGGCGAAAACGTCGTCACGGTGCACAGCGTGGTCGCGATCACGTCGCCGATGTACAGCGGCGGCGACGACGCAAAGACGCACGTGCAGCAGTGGGCGGAAGTGATCGCCGGCAGCTTTACTTACTGGGCGCACACCGGCTTCAAGACCGGCCTGTGGAGCCCGCTGATCGTCGCCGGACCCAGCATTGCAGGCGTGATCGCGAAGGAATGGACCAAGGACCAGGTGCGGCAGTATTTGTACGAGCACATGAAGGTCACCGCCGAGCGCGCCACGCACTATGCGCGCATGACGAGCACGCCGACGTTCAGCTTCGAAAACCTCGTCAAGGACGGCATCCTGCCGCCCGAATACACGGCGTCGAAAGATCCGGAACGTCTCGTGAATATCGTCATCAAGCCGGAGATGGTCGAAATCCTGGTCGCCGGCGATCCCGGCCGCAATCAATCGCGCGCGTATATGAGCAACCACGTGCAGGGGCCGCCCACCAGCCGGCGCATCGAACTGCCGAAGCAGTGGAACCAATTGCTCGCGAACAAATGATGAAAGCCTGATATGAACCGTAAATACGAAGGAACGTCACGGCGGCTCGCACTCGGCGCCGCCATTGCAGTCATTTTCGCGAGCCCGCTCGCCAACGCACAGCCGTCCGCCTATCCGAACAAACCGATCCGCCTGATCATTCCGTTTGCGCCCGGCGGCGGCACCGATCTCACCGCGCGCGCGATCGCGATGAAACTCACCGAAGCATGGGGACAAACGGTGGTACCCGACAACCGCGCCGGCGCCAACGGCACGATCGCGGTGGACATCGCGACCAAGTCGCCGCCCGACGGCTACACGCTCACGATGATTTCGTCGAGCCATTCGGTCAATTCGTCGCTCTACAAACTGCCCTACGATCTCACGCGCGATCTCTCGCCGATCACGCAGGCGACGACGCAGCCCTACGCACTCGTCGTGCATCCGTCGGTCGCCGCGAAATCGGTCAAGGAATTGATCGCACTTGCCAAGGCGAAACCCGACTCGATGACGTACGGTTCATCCGGCCTCGGCGGCCTCTCCCACCTGTCGGGCGCGCTGCTGTGCTCGCTCGCCGGCATCAAGCTCGTGCACGTTCCCTATAAAGGCGGCGCGCCCGCGTTGAACGACGTGGTCGGCGGCCAGATCCAGATGCTGTTCTCGACGCTCCTGCAAAGCGACACCCAGCGCAAAGCGGGACGCGTGCGCGCGCTCGCGGTGACGACGAAGAAACGCTCGGCCGGCGCGCCGGATCTGCCGACGATGCAGGAAGCGGGCGTTCCCGGCTACGAAGTCGCGGGCTGGTACGGCGTGCTCGCACCGGCCAAAACGCCGCGCGCGATCATCGACAAGCTCAACGCGGAGATCGTGCGTATCCTGCACAGCACCGACGTGCAGAGCCGGCTCGCCGCCGACGGCTCGGAAGCGGTCGGCAGCACGCCCGAGCAGTTCGGCGCGCACATCAAGTCCGAAGTCGCGAAATGGGCCAAGGTCGTCAAAGAATCGAACATCCGGGTCGACTGAACTTAAGACATTTTTGAGCCGCAGATAAACGCGGATGAACGCAGATAAAACAAAGCCTCAACCAAAAAGTGTTCCATCGCCAATTGCGATGAGGTGCGCCGTGCCTGTCACAAACCATCCGCGTTTATCTGCGTTTATCCGCGGCTAAAACGGGTGAGACATTTGAAAAAGGTCGTCGCATCGCTGATCGTCGCGCTGCCATCTTTATGCGCCGCGGCACCCGCCAATTATCCTGATCGCCCGATCCGTTTCATCGTGCCGCTGACCGCGGGCGCGGGCTCGGACACCACCGCGCGGTCGGTCGCGCAAAAGCTCGGCGAGATCCTCGGCCAGCAGGTCGTCGTCGACAACCGTCCCGGCGCATCGGGCAACATCGGATTGGAACTCGCCGCCAAATCGCCGCCCGATGGCTACACCGTCGTGCTGGTGTCCGCGTCGAACACCGTCAATCCCGCTCTCATCAAAATCCCTTTCGATCTCGTGCGTGACTTTGCACCGGTGTCGCAGTTGACGGCGCAGCCGTATGCATTGGCGGTGCACGTGTCCGTGCCGGCAAAGTCGATAAAAGAACTGATCGAGCTCGCGCGCGCCAGGCCGCGCACGCTCACCTACGGCTCGTCCGGCACGGGCGGCTTGAGTCATCTCGCGAGCGAGCTTTTTGCGCAGATGGCGAAAATAGAATGGATCCACGTGCCGTATAAAGGCGGCGCCGCCGGAATCAACGACCTGCTCGGCGGCCAGGTCAATGCGCAATTCACGACGATCATCGGCACGATCCAACATGTGAAGGCCGGCCGCCTGCGCTGGCTTGCACTCAGCACCGCGAAGCGCTCGCGGGCAGTGCCCGACCTTCCCACCATCTCCGAATCGGGCCTGCCGGGTTTCGACGTCGGCGGCTGGTACGGCATGCTGGCGCCGACCGGCACGCCCAAGCCTGTGGTCGACCGGCTGAACGCCGCCGTCGTCAAGGCCCTGCAGGCGCCTGAAGTCGGCGAGCGCTTCGCCGCCGACGGCTCCGAGCCCGTCAGCCGCACGCCCGCGGATTTTTCCGCTTACATCAAGTCCGAAATCGCCAGGTGGGCGAAAGTCGTCAAGGAAACCGGCATCAAGGCGGAGTAAAATCCACCATCCGGAACTAAAGAGGAACCCGTCATGTCCATCGCAATCGAACTCGCGCAACGCGTCGCCGCCGTCAAATACGAAGACCTGCCGTCCGACGCCGTGCATTGGGCCAAGGTCGGCGTGCTCGACACCGTCGGCGTGACGCTTGCCGGCTGCAATGAGGACACTGCGCGGCTCGCCGCGCGCGCACTCGGCGCAGGCGCGGGACCCAGCCATGTCCTGGGCACCGACCGCCGCGTCAGCGCGCTCGACGCCGCCGTCATCAACGGCGCCGCCTCACACGCGCTCGATTTCGACGACTGCAACAATACCTTCGGCGGACACCCGTCGGCGCCGGTGCTGTCCGCGCTCTTCGGCCTCGCCGACGAGGTCGGCGCGAGCGGCCGCGAATTCATCGCGGCGTACGTGGCGGGCTTCGAGTGCGAGACCAAGATCGCGCTCGGCGTAAATTTTCATCATTACATGAAGGGCTGGCATCCGACCGCGACGCTCGGCGTGTTCGGCTCCGCCGCCGCGTGCTCGCACCTGCTCAAGCTCGACGCCGCGCAGACCGCGGTAGCGTTGGCCGCGGCCGCGTCATTCTCGTCTGGCCTCAAAGCGAATTTCGGCACCATGATGAAGCCGCTGCACGTGGGGCATTGCGCGCGCAACGGGCTCTTCGCTGCGCTGCTCGCGCGCGAGGGCTATACCGCCAACGCGAAGACCGCGTTCGAGCACAAGCAGGGCTTTCTCGATGTCTTCAACGGCCCCGGCACCTACGACGCCGCGAAAATCGTTTCGGCGTGGGGCAAGCCGTGGGACATCATCGAGCCGGGCATCGCCATCAAGCAGTATCCGTGCTGCGGCAGCACGCATCCGGCGATCGACGCGATGCTCAACATCGTGCGCGAGCACGATCTCAAGCCGGCCGACGTGGAAAGGATCGAGTCGTGGACGCATACGCGGCGGCTGGAACACACTAACCGGCCGAATCCGCAAAGCGAGCTCGACGCGAAGTTCAGCGTGCAGTACTGCCTCGCGCGCGCCGTCATCGACCGCAAGGTCGCCATCGACCAGTTCGAAGGCGATGCTTACAAGGACGCGCCCACCCGGGAAATGACTGCGCGCGTGCACGCCGCTGCTTATACGACCGCGCAGTTCCCGGCCGACAATCATTTCGGCGCCGAAGTGAAAGTCACGCTGAAGAACGGCAAAGTGCTCTCGCACAAAGTCAACCAGCCGTACGGCCGCACGTCGAAAAACCCGCTCACGCGCGAACAATTGAAGGACAAGTTCGTCAATTGCGCGGTGCGCGTGTTGCCCGGCGAGCGCGTCGAACAGCTCTACAACGCCATCGACGGCCTCGAAAAAGCGGACGACGCGCGCGAAGTCGCCGCCCTCGCATCGCTGCACCACAAGAGTGCCGCGCGCACCACCATGAAGGCGACTGCATAGCAGCCATCTCATAAATCCCCTCGCCCCGCTTGCGGGGAGAGGGTAGGGTGAGGGGCCGGTTTAAATCCTCCTGTAATTGGCAAAGAATAGAACGACATTGCCTCCCCTCACCCCCGGCCCCCGCTTTGTTCCACACGCTCTCCCCACTCACGTGGGGCGAGGGAGTATTTTTGAGTCCACTTCCAGTACTTCGCGGGTTTGTCCCGCAATTTCGGCGTGTGCTACAGTGGCACGGCTTTCGCTTGTCATAACGTATTAACGTACCAGACACAGAGGAGGTCTCCATGTCCCGCTTCATTCATTTCGGCCTGGCCGTTCTGTTTTCCCTCGCCGCCGTCGGCCTCGCGCGCGCCGATGCGCTCGACGACATCAAGAAACGCGGCACGCTGATCGTCGGCGTCAAAGCGGATTACAAGCCCTACGGCTTCCGCGATCCCTCCGGCGCGATCATCGGCATCGAGCCCGATCTCGCGGCTGACGTCGCGAAGCGTCTCGGCGTCAAGCTCGAGCTCGTGCCGGTCGCGTCTTCGAACCGCATGCAGTTTCTCGAGCAGGGCAAGATCGATCTGATGATTGCGACCATGAACGACAAGCCCGACCGCCGCAAAGTCGTTTACATCGTCGAGCCGTGGTACTACTCGTCGGGCGTCAACGCCCTCGTGCCGAAATCCGCCAAGCTGAAGGACTGGGCCGACCTAAAGGGCAAGAAGGTGTGCATGATCCAGGGTGCCTGGTACAACAAGAATATCCAGCAGGACTACGGCGCGGAAACCGTCGCGTTCAAGGGCACCTCCGAGGTCTACAGCGCGCTGAAAGGCAACAACTGTGTCGCCTTCGTCTACGATGACACGCTGGTCATGGCCAACCTGCTCGAGCCCGAGTGGAAGGATTACGAGATGCCTTTCAAGACCATCGCCGACGAGCCGTGGGGTCTCGCGGTCAAACTCGGCGAAGAATCGTTCTACAAGTTCATGGCGGGCACGGTCGCCGACTGGCACCGCAGCGGTCTCGTGCTCCAGCTCGAGAAAAAATACGGCCTGTCGAACACCGCCTTCGCGCTCAAGATGAACGCGGAATACAAGGCGAAGAAATAGCCCGGCGCATCCCGGCACAGGGCGCGGCGCACACCGCGCCCTTTTGTTTGAACGAAATATCTGGCACAAAACATTCCCTCGCCCCCTTGGGGGAGAGGGTTAGGGGCGGTCTAAGATCTTGCCTGCTGCTATGAGCACAAGCGAAAGCGTTTCCCCTCACCCCCGCCCTCTCCCCACTAATGCGGGGCGAGGGAGCATTTTTAAGACCGCTTCATAAGCACATGCAGGAATTCTTCGACTGGTTCCGCTGGCTCTACGACGCGACCGGCATCAACCTGACGATCTTCTACGACGGCTTCGACCGCAGCCGCTTCGTAGGCGGATTTTTCACGACGCTGAAGCTTGCATGCTCGTGTGTCGTGCTGTCGGTCGCAATCGGCGTCGTAGGCGCGTGGCTGCAGGGCTCGCGCCTGAACCTCACGCGCAAGGTCGTCTACTGGTACATCCAGTTTTTCCGCAACACGCCGCCGCTCGTGCAGCTGTACTTCTTTTATTTCGGCGTCGGCCACTGGATCACCGGCGCGGACGGCGTGCCGTTCGTCACCAACATGCAATGGGCGATATTCGCGCTGTCGCTCTATGCCGGCGCGTTCAACGTCGAAATCTTCCGGTCCGGCATCGAGGCCGTGCCGAGCGCCACCATCGAAGCCGCCGAATCGCTCGGCTTCTCGCGCCTCAGGGCGTACGCGCTGATCGTGCTGCCGCTCGCGTTCCGGATCAGCCTGCCGGCGCTCAACAACAATCTGGTCAACCTGATCAAGACCACCAGCATCTCGTATGCGATCGCGGTGCCGGAAATGCTCTACGTCTCGAACCAGATCTGGTCGGATTCGGTCAACGTGCCCGAGATGATGAACGTGCTTCTGATCTGCTACGTGAGTTTGGTCGGCATCCTCGTGTGGCTCATGCACAAGTGGGAAGGCGCGATGCGCGTACCGGGCATTGGCAATGCGTAGACTAAACGCGATGACCACCGACCTGCCGGTGCTCAACATGGCGGCGTTCAGCCGCCTGAACGCCCATGCCGACGGCGCGCGGTTCGATCCGTCGCTTATGCACGGACTGTTGCTCATCACCTGTTTAATCGCGAGCATAGGCATCGCGCAGGCCCAGGCGGCCAGCGGCCATCCGTCGGTGCTTGCGACCTTGCTGAAATGGTCGCCCCTGATCATGAAAGGCTTCGTGTTCAATATCGCGATCAGCTTCCTGGCAATGGCGATCGGCACGTTCTTCGGCATGTTCCTGGGTCTCGCGCAGATTTCGCTCTTCCGCCCTGTTCGCAAGGGCGCGTCGTTCGCAACGCATTTCTTCCGCAACGCGCCGTGGCTCGTGCTGCTCTTCTATTGCATGTTCCTGCTCCCGTTCAAGTTCACGCTGTTCGGCACCACCGTGCCATTCCCGGACTGGATGAAGGCGACGCTGGGGCTCTCGCTGCCGGTGATGGCCAACGTATCGGAGATCGTGCGCGGCGCGATCCAGTCGATACCGACCGGGCAATGGGAGTCCGCGTATTCACTCGCCTTCACGCGCCGGCAAACGCTGTGGATGATCATCATTCCGCAGGGCGTCAAGCGCATGCTGCCGCCGTGGATGAACGTTTACTGCATACTCGCCGTCGGCACGGTATTGGCGTCGGTGGTCGGTGTGCAGGAAGTGATGACGCTGACCGGCGACGCGCTCTCCTC
>CAZEAX010000257.1:0-7175 GCA_964510405.1 uncultured Streptomyces sp.
CGTGTCGGCGAGCCAGTTCAGTTTTTCCATGCGCGCGCCGTTGCCGAGATGAAAGCGCGCGACAGGATCGAGCGGTTCGTCGTTTTTTTTCACCACGGTCAGGTAGTGCGCGCACAAGCCCATCAATGGCAGCCGCAGTTGCTCGGCGAGCCCGGCATCCGCGAACCAGTCCTTGTCGTTCAAGCGCGCCAGGTCGGGCAGGTTCGCCGTGCGCTCGCGCGCAAGCCCCGCGAGCCACGCGCGAAAACCCGGCACCGGCGACAGCGTCGCGAACGTTTTAATGCGGGGGAATTCGCGTCCCAGTTCGTTCACGACCTGCTTGATAAGGAGGTTGCCGAACGAAATGCCGCGCAGGCCGTCCTGGCAGTTGGTGATCGAATAGAAGATCGCGCAATCGGCGCGCGCGGGATCGGCCTCAGGCGAATCCGGGTCGAGCAGCGGCGCGACGGTCGCGCTGATGCGCTCGGTCAGCGCAGTCTCGACGAAGATCAGCGGTTCTTCCGGCAGGGCGGGATGGAAAAACGCGAAGCAGCGGCGGTCGGCAGCGAGGCGGCGGTGCAGGTCTTTCCAGCCCGCGATTTCATGCACCGCTTCGTACTCGATCAGTTTTTCTAGGATCAGCGCCGGGGTGCGCCAGTCGATGCGTTCCAGCCGCAGGAAGCCGCGGTTGAACCACGAGCCGAACAAGTGTTCGAGGTCTGCATCCACGCCGACCCAATCGGGATTGGCTTTCAGTTCGTGCAACAACCGGCGCCGCAAGTCGACGAGCGCCGCGGTCGCGCCGGGCGCCACGTTCATGCGGCGGAACAGTTCCTGGCGCGGCGGTTCCACCGCGCGCTGCAGGTCGACGAGATTATGCGGCGACGGGTCGCGCGCATAAGCGGCGGCCGCTGCTGCTATCTTCACCGGCGCGGGCGAGAACTCTCCCGCGAGCAGGTCGATGAAGGGCTTGAACGCGTTGGCCGGCAGCGCATCGTAAGCGGCAAGCACGTCGCGCGCGAGCGCGGCGCCCGAAACTTCGCCGCGCTCTGACAACAGCGCATGACACAACGCCACGGCCTCGCGCGCCTTGCGTTCGGCCGAGCGCGCGCTGTCGACGGGCGCGGCGACGCTGCGCAGCAAATGTTTAAGGAACGATCGGGTATTCATCGGGTCGAATCGGCGACGGTGGAGATTTTAAGCGCGGCCCGCGCTGCGCAAGGGATGGCGCGCGTGGACTGCGAATGTAACCGATGCTAGCTGATGCATGTGACCGGCGCAACCGCGCGACGCCGGCTTGACCCCCTTACATTCGTGCACTACTCTAGCCGAATGGATTGATGCAAAGCGCGGGCGCGGAAATTGAAAGGTTTACCTTGGACAGCGTTGACACTGAAGTTGTAAAAACCGCCGTGGCCTGGCTCGACGCAGGCCACCAGGCGACGCTCGTAACGGTGATCCGGACGTGGGGCTCGGCGCCGCGTCCCGTCGGTGCGATGCTCGTCATCCGCGACGATGGACACGTGATCGGCTCGGTGTCCGGCGGCTGCGTCGAGGACGACCTGATCGAGCGCGTGAAAGCGCATCAGTCCACCGGCAGCAAGCCCGAAGTCGTGACCTACGGCGTGACTGCCGACCAGGCCGCGCGTTTCGGCTTGCCGTGCGGCGGCACGCTGCAACTGGTACTCGAGCCGGTGAAAGCCGAATCGAAGTTGAAGGAATTGCTGGCGACTATCGAGCGCCACGAACTCGTCGCGCGGTTTCTCGACATGGACTCCGGCGACGTAAGGCTGGAATCGGGCCACTGGTCGGACATGCTCGAGTTCGACGGCAAGGTGTTGAAAAGCATTCACGGTCCGCGCTGGCGCCTGTTGATCATAGGCGCCGGCCAGACTTCGCGCTTTCTCGCGCAAATGGCGCAGGCGCTCGACTACCAGGTCACCGTGTGCGATCCGCGCGCCGAATACGCCGACGAATGGAACGTGCCCGGTGCGACGCTCGAGCGCGGCTATCCCGACGACGTCGTGTTGCAATTGAATCCCGACCCGCATCTTGCGGTGGTCGCGGTGACGCACGACCCCAAGCTCGACGACGCGGCGCTCACCGAAGCGCTGAAGTCGCCGGCGTTTTACGTCGGTGCGCTGGGTTCGCGGCTCAACAATGATAAACGGCGCAAGCGGCTCGCTGACTTCGACCTTTCCGCGGAGGAAATCTCGCGGCTGCACGGACCGGTCGGCTTGCGCATAGGCAGCAAGACGCCTGCGGAAATCGCGGTCTCCATCGTGGCCGAGATCACGGCGGTGCGCCGCGGCGTAAAACTGGAATCGATCGGCGCGCCGGCCGCCGCTGCCGCGCCCAATACCGATCCGCTCGCTTGCGGATCTTAAAAGCGGTAAAGCGTTTTGCCGCCGATGAACGCTGATGAACGCCGATAAACGCCGATCAAAACTTTCCTCTTTTTGTCTGTCGTAGTTTTGGGTTTATCCGCGTTCATCAGCGTTTACCGGCGGTTCCACGTGTTTTCTGGTTTTGCTGCAAGTCGCGCGGCGTGTTTCGTTTTGCAAATGCTGGTAGGTGCGACACTATCGCCCGCGAACGTTTCGCACGCGCAAGAAGACCCGCTCGCAAACGGCGTGCTGCTCGTCGCGAAGCCCGAGCTCGTCGATCCGAATTTTCGCGAAACCGTATTGTTGATCACGCAGCCGGTGATGGGCGGAGGCCCGCTCGGCGTGATTCTGAACCGCCCGACGGAATTACGGCTGTCCGAGGCGTGGCCCGACGCCGGCGCGGTGCCGGAACAATTCGATCATATTTACGCCGGCGGTCCGGTCGCGCGCAACCAGATCATATTCCTGGTGCGCAGCGACGAGCGCATCGAGAACGGTCTGCGCGTGCTCGACAATGTTTACCTGAGCGGCGATCCGGAACTCCTGAAAAATATCGTGGCCGCCGAGGTCAAAGTGAAATCGCTGCGCGCGTATGCCGGCTACGCGGGCTGGGCGCCGCGCCAGTTGCAGATGGAGATCGCCGCGGGCGGGTGGTATCTGGTCCCGGCGGATGCCGACACGATTTTTGCCGCGGACGCGGCCGCCATGTGGCCGAACCTCATCCGCAGGATCACGCTGCGCAGCACGCGGTACTTGCCGCCCGGCTGCGCGCGGCAAAGTGCATTGGTCGATTACAAAAATTAACGGACGGGCCTGATATGTTTGCAGCGTGGTATGAGAAAAACGGCGCGGCGGCGGACGTGATGAAGACGGGTGAATTGCCCGATCCCGGGCCGGCGCCCGGCGAGGTGCGCGTGCGCCTCTACGCGTCGGCCGTCAACCCGTCGGACGTCAAAGCGCGGGCGGGCAGCCGGCCGATACGCTGGCCGAAGCTGATTCCGAACAGCGACGGCGCGGGTGTGATCGATCAAGTCGGCGGGGGAGTGACGACACATCGCGCCGGCGACCGCGTCTGGGTCTTCAACGGGCAATGGGATCGCGCGCTTGGCACGAGCGCGCAATTCATCGCGCTGCCGGCGGCGCTGGCGGTGCCGCTGCCCGAGTCGCTATCGTGGGGGCAGGGCGCGTGTCTCGGCATTCCCGTGATGACTGCGCATCGCTGTTTGTTCGCGGATGGCCCCATTGCCGGCAAGTGGGTATTGGTGACCGGCGGCGCCGGCGTGGTCGCCCATTATGCGATCCAGCTTGCGAAATGGGGAGGAGCGAATGTCGTGACGACGGTAAGCTCAGCGGCCAAGGCGGAGCATGCGCGTGCAGCCGGCGCCGACGTGATCGTCAACTACCGCACCGGGAATGTTGTCGAGCACATCTGCGCCGCGACCGGCGGCGTCGACCGCGTGGTCGATGTCGATTTCGGCAAAAACCTGCCGGTGACGTCGCAAGTGCTGCGCGCGCACGGCGCGATTGCGTCGTACGCATCGATGGGCGACCTCGAACCGAAGTTTCCTTATGGAAAACTGTTCCAGTTAAATCCGACAATCCGGCCGGTGTTCGTTTACACCATGCCGGACGCAGCGAAAGCTCAAGCGCATGCCGACATCGCGCGCTGGCTCAAGGAGGCAAAGCCGGTGTTTGCGATTGCGGAGCGCTATCCGCTGCAGGAAGTGGTCAACGCGCATCTCGCCGTCGAGCGCGGCGAGAAGATCGGGCATGTGATACTCGATATCGCGTAGATGCGGCGTACTAGTCGGCGAAAAATTCCTTCACCTTATCCATCCACGACTTGGCGCGCGGATTGTGCTTGCCATGATCTTTCGCGTTGATGGCTTCGAGTTCTGCGAGCAGTTCACGCTGCCGCGCGGTGAGATTGACCGGCGTTTCGACCACGACGTGGCACATGAGATCGCCGTGCGATGACGAGCGCACGCCCTTGATGCCCTTGCCGCGCAGGCGGAACACCTTGCCCGACTGCGTTTCGGACGGAATCTTGATCTTCGCGTAACCGTCGAGCGTCGGGATTTCGATTTCGCCGCCGAGCGCCGCGGTCGTGAAGCTGATCGGCATTTCGCAATGCAGATCGTTGTGGTCGCGCTGGAAAACCGCGTGCGCTTTCAGGTGGATCACGACATACAGGTCCCCGGACGGGCCGCCGTTGACGCCGGCTTCGCCTTCGCCCGACAGGCGGATGCGGTCGCCCTCGTCGACGCCGGACGGAATCTTGACCGACAGCGTCTTGTGCTGCTTCAACCGTCCGGCGCCGTGGCACGTGACGCACGGCGACTGCACGATCTTGCCGCTGCCGTGGCATTTCGGACACGTCTGCTGGATCGAGAAGAAGCCCTGCTGCATGCGCACCTGGCCGTGACCGTCGCAGGTCGTGCACTTGACGGGTTGGGTGCCGGGCTTGGCTCCAGTGCCGTGGCAGGTCGCGCATTCTTCGAGCGTCGGAATGCGGATCTTGGTTTCGGTGCCGCGCGCGGCTTCTTCTAGCGCGATCTCGAGGTTGTAGCGCAGATCGGCGCCGCGATAAACGTTGGAGCGGCCGCGGCCGCCGCCGAAGATGTCGCCGAAAATATCGCCGAACGCATCCGCGAAGCCGCCCATGCCGGCGCCGCCTGCCGCCGCGGCCGAAGGATCCACGCCGGCATGGCCGTATTGATCGTAGGCCGCGCGCTTGTTCGCGTCCGACAGGATCTCGTAAGCCTCCTTGGCTTCCTTGAATTGTCCCTCGGCTTTCGGGTTGTCCGGATTGCGGTCCGGATGGTATTTCATCGCAAGCTTGCGATAGGACTTCTTGATGTCGTCGTCCGACGCATCGCGATTGACGCCGAGCACTTCGTAAAAATCTTTTTTGGCCATGATTCAGTTTCAGGTTGAAGGTGCAAACGCGGCACCGAGAATACAGGATTGCGCGTCGGGCAGAACGACAAAAAAGATCGAGGGCAGGGCTTGCGCCGTACCCTCAATCCTCATGCCGCCAATCCAGAGCCTTACTTCTTGTCTTTGACTTCCTCGTATTCAGCATCCACGACGTTGCCATCGTCTTTCTTCGCGCCGGCCTCGGCCTTCGCTTCGCCGCCGCCCGCGGGCTGCTGCGCCGCCTGCTCCTTCGCGTACATCTGCTCCGCGAGCTTGTGCGACGCGGTGGCCAGCGCCTGCGACTTGGCGTCGATGGCTTCCTTGTTGTCGCTCTTCAACGCTTCTTCGGCTTCTTTCAGCGCCGCCTCGATCCTGGCTTTTTCGTCGGCCCCGATCTTGTCGCCGTATTCCGCGAGCGACTTCTTCACCGAATGCACGAGCGCATCGCACTGGTTGCGCGCGGTGATGAGTTCGAGCGCCTTCTTGTCTTCCTCGGCATGCGCTTCGGCGTCCTGCACCATGCGCTTGATCTCTTCCTCGTTGAGACCCGAACTCGCCTGGATCTTGATCTTGTTCTCCTTGCCGGTCGCCTTGTCCTTGGCCGACACGTGCAGGATGCCGTTCGCGTCGATGTCGAACGTGACCTCGATCTGCGGCATGCCGCGTGGCGCGGTCGGCAGTTCGGTCAGGTTGAACTGGCCGAGACTCTTGTTGCCCGACGCCATGTCGCGCTCGCCCTGCAGCACGTGGATCGTCACTGCGGACTGATTGTCTTCGGCGGTCGAGAACACCTGCGAAGCTTTGGTCGGCACCGTCGTGTTCTTCTGGATCAGCTTGGTCATCACGCCGCCCAGCGTTTCGATGCCGAGCGACAGCGGCGTCACGTCGAGCAGCAGCACGTCCTTGACGTCGCCTTTCAGCACGCCGCCCTGGATCGCGGCGCCCACGGCCACCGCTTCATCGGGATTCACGTCCTTGCGCGGTTCCTTGCCGAAGAACTCCTTGACCTTGTCCTGCACTTTCGGCATGCGCGTCTGGCCGCCGACGAGTATCACGTCGGAGATGTCCGAGAGCTTCACGCCCGCGTCTTTCACGGCGAGTTCGCACGGCTTGATCGTTTTTTCGATCAGTTCTTCGACGAGGCTCTCGAACTTGGCGCGCGTGATCTTGATCGCGAGGTGCTTCGGTCCGGACGCATCGGCCGTCACGTACGGCAGGTTCACTTCGGTCTGCTGGCTCGACGACAGTTCGATCTTGGCTTTTTCCGCGGCGTCTTTCAGGCGCTGGAGTGCCAGCATGTCTTTCCTCAGATCGATGCCCTGTTCTTTCTTGAACTCGTCGCACAGGTAATCCATCAGGCGCTGGTCGAAATCCTCGCCGCCCAGGAACGTGTCGCCGTTGGTCGACAACACTTCGAACTGGTGCTCGCCGTCGACCGCCGCGATTTCGATGATCGAAATATCGAACGTGCCGCCGCCCAGATCGTAGACCGCGATCTTGCGATCGCCTTCCTTCTTGTCCATGCCGAACGCGAGCGCTGCCGCGGTCGGCTCGTTGATGATGCGTTTCACGTCGAGGCCCGCGATGCGGCCGGCGTCCTTGGTCGCCTGGCGCTGCGAGTCGTTGAAGTACGCGGGCACCGTGATCACCGCCTCGGTGACCGGCTCGCCGAGGAAGGCTTCGGCGTCGCGCTTCAGGCTCTGCAGGACCAGCGCCGACAGGTCCTCCGGCAGGAACTCCCGGCGGCCCAGCCTGGTCATGCGGCGCGATCCCATGTAGCGCTTGAACGCCGTGGCCGTCAGGGCGGGATGGGTCGATTGCCGCTCGCGCGCCGCCAGGCCGACCAGCAGCCCGCCATCGTCATCGAGGCCGACCGCCGACGGGGTCAGC
>CAZEAX010000258.1:0-7120 GCA_964510405.1 uncultured Streptomyces sp.
ACGCCCGCGGCGTCGCCCGTGCCTGCGGCAACCCAGCCGTTGGCGGTCGCGCCATCTGCCACCGCGCCGGTCGTCAGCGGTGAATTGCAAAAGGGCGAGCAGGTTCATGTGCAGACGGACATGTTCATCGCGGAAATCGACACGGCCGGCGGCGATTTGCGCCATCTCGAGCTTTTGAGTCAGCGCGATACGCTCGACAAGAAAAAGAATTTCACCTTGCTTGAATTGCAACCGGAGCGCACGTATATCGCCCAGTCTGGTTTGATCGGGAAGGACCTGCCGAATCATCGAACGCCTTATACGACGAGCGAACACGATGTGAAGTTGCCTGCGGGGGCATCCGGCGTCGCGGTTCGGCTGACGGCCGTGACTGCTGACGGCGTCAAGGTTACGAAGATTTACGGCTTTCGTCGCGACAGCTACGTAATCGACGTCAGTTACGAAATCGAAAATAAAACCGCGGCGCCTATCCAGGTCGATGGTTATTTTCAACTCGTGCGCGATGACAAGCCGCCAGTTGGCGATTCGTCCATGTTGCCGACATTCACTGGCATAGCTGTTTACACGGACAAAGAGAAGTTTCAGAAAGTCACTTTTAAGGATGTCGAAAAAGGCAAGATCAGCTATCCAAAGAAGAGCAACGATGGCTGGATCGCGATGCTGCAGCATTATTTTCTCAGCGCGTGGTTGCCCGCGAACAACACCGCGCGCGAGTTTTATACCCGGCATCTCGACAATGGGCTTTACGCTGCCGGCGCCATCCTGCCCGTCGGCAACATCAATGCCGGCGCCAGCGCGACGCTGACCGTACCGCTGTATGCAGGGCCGCAGGAAGGGGAAAACCTCGCCAGCCTGGCACCCGGCCTCGATCTCACCATTGACTACGGCTGGCTGACGATCATCGCCAAGCCGTTATTCTGGTATCTGCAATGGTTGCATCACTGGGTCACCAACTGGGGTGTTGCCATCATCGTCCTGACGGTGACTCTGAAGGCGGTGTTTTACCCACTGTCGGCCGCGAGCTACCGCTCGATGGCGCGCATGCGGGTGCTTGCGCCCCGGCTGCAAAAATTGAAGGACCAATACGGCAACGACCGTCAGCGCATGAATCAGGCGATGATGGAATTGTATAAGACCGAAAAAATAAATCCGCTGGGAGGCTGTCTGCCAGTTGTTGTACAAATACCTGTTTTTATTGCACTTTATTGGGTGTTGTTGGCTAGCGTAGAGTTACGGCATGCGCCGTTTATCCTGTGGATAGACGATTTGTCGGTGGCCGATCCGTATTTCGTGTTGCCCATCCTGATGGGGGCGACGATGATATTTCAAACCTATCTGAATCCAGAACCGCCGGATCCCGTGCAAGCCAAGATTATGAAGATCATGCCGATCGCTTTCAGCGTGATGTTCTTCTTTTTTCCGGCCGGACTCGTGTTGTACTGGCTAATCAACAACATTCTTTCGATCGCGCAACAGTGGCAGATTACGCATTCCATGGAGCACGCTAAACCGGCGCATGGCAAATGAAGCCGTAGCGGCTATTGCCACGCCTCCTGGACGCGGCGGCATAGGAGTCGTACGCGTCTCTGGCCCAGCATTGCGGCCAATGTTGCAAGCTCTGACGGCGCTCAATGTAGTGCCTAGGCACGCAACGCGCGCCGATTTCCTAGACTCCGCCGGCAGCGTCATAGATCAAGGCTTGGTGCTTTATTTTCCCGCGCCGCATTCCTACACGGGCGAAGACATCATCGAATTGCAAGGCCATGGCGGACCTGTGGTACTCAATTTATTGTTGCAGCGCTGCCTGCAACTCGGTGCTCGCATAGCGGAGCCCGGCGAATTCACTAAACGCGCTTTCCTCAACGACAAGCTGGATTTGGCACAAGCGGAAAGCGTTGCGGATTTGATTGACGCTGCTACGACGCAGGCGGCACGTTGCGCGTTACGTTCGTTGCAAGGCGATTTCTCGCGCCAAATCGACGCGATGGTGGAGGAGTTAACCGACTTACGCATGTTGGTCGAGGCGACCCTTGATTTTCCGGAAGAAGATGTCGAGTTGCTGGATCGCGGAAATGTGCGCGGGAGGCTCGAGACCATACGCGGACAGGTGGCACAAATCATTGCAGCTTCGCAACAGGGCCGGTTGTTACGCGAAGGCATACATGTCGTGCTAACCGGGCATCCCAATGTCGGCAAATCGAGCCTCCTGAATGCGCTCGCAGGGGCCGAGCGTGCCATTGTCACCGAGATTCCGGGCACGACCCGCGACGCCATCCGGGAAACGATCAACCTCGACGGGGTACCTCTGCATGTGATCGATACGGCCGGTTTGCGCGAACCGCACGATCCGGTCGAAAAAATCGGCATTGAGAGAACATGGGAAACCATTGGAGCAGCTGATTTGGTGCTGTGGGTGAGTGACGTGATGCGCGCAGAAACCAGCGTAGCGGACACCGAACACGCGATCCGCTTGCCCGCTGGAGTTCCTCGTTTGCACGCCCTCAATAAAATCGATATCGCCGGGACTCAACCGTATCGGCGGACAGTCGGCGGGGTGATCGAAGTTGGCCTATCTGCTAAATCGGGCGCCGGCCTTGATCTCCTGAGATCGGCGATGTTGAATGCCATGGGCTGGGGTGGCACAAATGAAGGTGTTTATATGGCTCGGCAAAGGCATCTCGAAGCGTTAAATCTGGCCGCGAGCCATATCGCCCAAGCCGCGAAAAAAAGTGCGGAAATCGAATTGTTCGCTGAGGAGCTGAGACTTGCTCAGCACGCGCTGGGTGCCATTACCGGTGAAGTTACCGCCGATGACTTGCTGGGCCGAATTTTCTCGAGTTTTTGTATCGGCAAATAAATAGCCGTTGTTTCACGTGAAACATCGGGTGCGGTCGGCACCATCGGTCATGGCACGTTCCACGTGAAACAACTGTCGGGAAACGGTCTTCGTTTCGCTGTTATTTTCGGGTATCATTGCGACCCCGGTATCGTGTGGTCCTTGACGCGTGCATTTCCCTGAAAAATTTGACGTAATTGTGGTTGGCGGCGGTCACGCCGGCACCGAAGCGGCGCTTGCTAGCGCGCGTATCGGCCGCCGCACGTTGTTGCTCACGCATAACGTAGAAACGCTGGGTCAGATGTCGTGCAACCCGTCAATCGGCGGCATTGGCAAGGGCCACTTGGTCAAGGAGGTCGATGCGCTGGGTGGCGCGATGGCGTCGGCGACGGATGAGGCGGGGATACAGTTTCGGATACTCAACTCGAGCAAAGGGCACGCGGTTCGTGCCACGCGCGCCCAAGCCGACCGCATTTTGTACCGGAAAGCCATCCGTACGCGTCTGGAAAATCAAGATAATCTATTGATATTTCAACAGTCTGTAGATGATCTCACGATCGAAGGGGATACCGTAACCGGCGTAGTTACTCAACTGGGACTACGTTTCGCCGCAGGCGCCGTAGTGTTGACTACCGGCACGTTCCTCGCGGGATTGGTTCACGTCGGACTGAAGAATTATCGGGCCGGACGCGCCGGTGATCCGCCGGCGATTAGTTTGGCCGCGCGTTTGCGCGAGCTGCAACTGCCGGCCGGGAGGCTTAAGACCGGAACGCCACCGCGGCTCGACGGGCGCAGCATTAATTTTTCGCAATTGACCGAGCAGCCCGGAGACGATCCGCGCCCGGTGTTTTCGTTCCTGGGTTCGCGCGACCGGCATCCGCCGCAGTTGCCGTGCTGGATCACGCACACGAGCGCACGCACGCACGAAATCATCCGTGGCGGCCTGGATCGCTCGCCCATGTTCACCGGCGTCATCGAGGGTATCGGGCCGCGCTACTGTCCTTCGATCGAAGACAAGATCACGCGATTCGCCGACAAGTCTTCGCATCAGATTTTCCTTGAGCCCGAGGGTTTGACCGTCAACGAGTTTTATCCCAATGGCATATCGACGAGTTTGCCGTTCGACGTACAACTTGCGCTCGTGCGCTCAATCCCAGGTCTGGAAGCGGCGCACATCACGCGGCCGGGCTACGCGATCGAATATGATTATTACGATCCGCGCGGGCTGAAAAGTTCGCTTGAAACCAAGGCGATCAAAGGTCTCTTTTTCGCCGGGCAAATCAACGGCACCACCGGCTACGAAGAAGCGGCGGCGCAGGGATTGCTTGCCGGCATCAACGCCGCGCGTTTTGTCGCGGGCGACGAGGCGTGGTGCCCGCGGCGCAACGAGGCCTACCTCGGCGTGCTGGTCGACGACCTGATCACTCGCGGCGTTTCAGAGCCGTATCGCATGTTCACCAGCCGCGCCGAGTACCGGTTGAGCCTGCGCGAAGACAATGCGGATATGCGATTAACAGAGATGGGGCGCCGGTTGGGCGTGGTGGGAAACGAGCGGTGGCAACAGTTTGACCGCAAACGCGAAGCGGTGGCGCGCGAATTCGAACGCCTGAAATTGAGCTGGGTTAATCCCGGGGTCGTCGCGCGGCACGATTGCGAGCGGGTGCTCGGGCAGGCGATCGAACGCGAATACACTTTGCTGGATTTATTGCGGCGGCCCACTGTCACGTATGCGACGCTGATGACCTTGCCCGGCGCGGGTCCGGCCGTCACCGATGCACGAGTCGCCGAGCAAGTCGAAATTCAATGCAAATATCAGGGCTACATTACGCGCCAGCAAGATGAGATCACGCGTCAGGAAGCCTATGAAACGACGCGGCTGCCGGCCGAACTCGATTACCGGTGCGTGCACGGGTTGTCGATCGAGGTGCAGCAAAAGCTCAATCAATTTCGGCCCGAAACGCTGGGCCAGGCTGCACGAATTTCCGGTATCACGCCGGCGGCCATCTCATTGCTGCTCGTGCATTTGAAGCGGGGCTTCGGTGCTGCGCAAAAAACGGCATGAGTCCCGCCGAGCAGCTGGCGCAAGGCATAGCCGAGCTGGGTCTCGATATCCCGTCGAACATTCAGGCCAAACTCAACGATCACCTGGCGCTGATTGCGAAATGGAACCGGGTTCACAATCTCACTGCAGTGCGCGACAGTGCGAAGATGGTCAGCGTGCATGCGCTCGATTCCCTCGCAATCGTGCCGCATCTGCAAGCGGCGTCGGTAGTCGATGTCGGCAGTGGCGCCGGTTTGCCGGGAATTCCGCTCGCGCTCATGTGGCCGCACGCACGCGTGGTTCTTGTCGACAGCAATCACAAGAAAGCCGCGTTCCTGCGCCAGGTCGCCATCGAATTGGGGCTCAAGAATGTCGAGGTGGTGTGCGAGAGGGTCGAAATGTGGCAACCGCCGCAAAAGTTTGATCTCGTGATTTCGCGTGCTTTTTCCGACCTGCCTGAATTCCTCAAATTGGCGGGCAGATTGTGCGGCGACGCGGGCGTGGTTGCCGCCATGAAGGGGGTTTATCCAGACGAAGAAATCGCCCAATTGCCCGTCGCTTTCAAACTGCGTGCCGCGATCCCGCTCAAGGTGCCGGGACTCAGCGCGGAACGGCATCTGGTTTTGTTGAGTCCGGCGGGTGCGTAATATGGCCAGGATACTTGCAATCACGAATCAAAAAGGCGGTGTCGGCAAAACCACGACGGGGGTCAATCTGGCCGCGAGTCTGGCGGCGACCAAACAGCGCGTGCTGTTGATCGATTTGGATCCGCAGGGCAACGCGACCATGGGCAGCGGCGTGGACAAGCGTGCGCTGAAAGTGACTGTCTATCACTTGTTGCTCGGCGAAGCAGAAATCGGCGCGGTGCGTGTCAGATCAACCAGCGGCCATTACGATGTCATACCGGCCAATCGCGAGCTCGCCGGCGCCGAGATCGAATTGGTCGATATCGAGCACCGTGAAACGCGGCTGAAGTCGGCGCTGGCCACGATCGAAAGCGAATATGACTTCATCTTGATCGACTGCCCGCCGGCGTTGAACCTGCTGACGGTCAACGGGCTGTGCGCGGCGCACGCGGTGCTGATTCCGATGCAGTGCGAGTACTACGCTCTCGAAGGGCTCAGCGATCTCGTGCAGACGATCAAAAAAGTGCGCACCCATCTCAATCCGCAACTCCAGATCGAGGGCTTGCTGCGCACGATGTTCGATCCGCGCAACACGCTTGCGCAGCAGGTTTCGGCCCAGTTGCAGCAGCACTTCGGCGACAAACTGTATCGCACCGTGATTCCGCGCAACGTGCGTCTCGCCGAAGCGCCCAGTCACGGCGTGCCGGCGCTGGGACTTGACCAAAGTTCGAAAGGCGCGCAGGCGTATCTTGCACTCGCGGGCGAAATGCTGAACCGCGCAGCACCTGCCGCATAAAGGCGATGGACATGGCAAAGATCAAAGGATTGGGACGCGGACTGGATGCACTGCTCGGCGGCGACGAGCCAGCCGCCGAGAGGGCCAGTGGCGATCAACAGGCTGAATTGAGGATCGACCTTTTGCAGCCCGGCAAATATCAGCCGCGCACGCAGATGAGCGAAGCGGCGTTGAAGGAATTGGCGGACTCCATCAAGGTCCAGGGTGTTATGCAGCCGATACTCGTGCGTCCGGTTGGCAGCGGCCGGTATGAAATCATCGCCGGCGAGCGGCGATGGCGCGCCGCGCGGATAGCTGGATTGAGCGCAGTACCTGCGCTTGTGCGTGAAGTGCCGGACAACGCCGCGCTCGCCATGGCGTTGATCGAAAACATCCAGCGCGAAGACTTGAATCCGCTGGAAGAAGCGAACGGAATTCAACGCTTGGTCACCGAGTTCGCCATCACGCATGATAAAGCCGCCGAAATGGTCGGCCGCTCGCGCAGCGCGGTTACCAATTTGCTGCGCTTGTTGGCGCTGGCCGAACCGGTGCGCGAACTGCTGCAGCAAGGCAAGCTCGACATGGGACACGCGCGTGCTTTGCTGGCTTTGGCCGGCATGCAGCAAATCGAGACTGCGCGGCTGATAGCAGGGCGCGGGATGTCGGTGCGCGACACGGAAAAATTAGTCGGCCGCTTGTTGCGCGGAACGCCTGCCAAAAAACTGCGCAAGACAGCAGACCGCGATGTTTTACGCCTGCAGGAAGAGTTGGCGCAAAAACTGGGTACAAACGTGCAAATAAAAGCCGGCAACAAGGGCCGCGGATCGCTGCTGATCCAATAT
>CAZEAX010000259.1:0-7109 GCA_964510405.1 uncultured Streptomyces sp.
CCGCGAACGTGCTGAACAGCGCGATGTCGAGGACGGACGACGCGATCAGCCAGGCCCCGGGCCGTGAACTCCACAAATGCCGGCGCTCGCGCGAGACATAGAAAATCGCCTGGCCGCTGAACACAAGCGTAACTACCGTCAGCGTGCGCAAAGCATCGCTGTCGAAACCCAGGATAAAGTGCCCGACCGCGAGGCTGGCAATACAGAAGACCAGATCGAAACACCCCAGAACGATGCCGGCGACCGTAAGATTGCCGATGCGCCAGACATTGGGGAGGGACGACGCGCGCACATTGTCCGTTGCGGACGAAAGGGCGAAGAAATCGCCCGCCACCATCATCAGCACCATCAACAATGGCGTCAGCACGGCGGTTCCGGAGATGATCAGCCCGGCCAGCAAAAACAGCACCTGGACGACCTTGTGGACGATGGACCGCAACGTGTAGGTGAGAATTCTCTGAAACGTCGTGCGCCCTTCACGCACGGCGGCGACGACGCCGCCAAGACCCGGTTCGGTCAGCACCAGGCCGGCCGCCGATTTCGCCACGTCGGTCGCCGTAAGAACGGCAATGCCCATCTGCGCCTGCCGCAACGCCGGCGCGTCATTGGCGCCATCGCCGCACATACCGACCACATGACCGGCGCGCTGGAATGCCTGCACGAGCGCGTACTTGTCCTCCGGCAATACGCCGGCGAATACGCCGAAGTCTTCGGCGCGGATGTCGTGCGGCAACGGCGCGATCGCGCAAATCGGCCCGGTGATTCCGACTTCGTCCGCCACGACGCGGGCTGTCACGGGCGCATCGCCGGTCACCATCACCGTACGCACACCGAGTTCGTGCAGCTGGACGACCAACGCCGCGGAATCTTCGCGCGGCGGATCGCTCAGCGCGATCACGCCGGCAATGCGCAATGGCTCGGTCGACCCTGCCGCGACGACCAGCACGCGGAAACCTTTGGCCTGCAGCTCTTCGACGGCCACCGCTGCAGGCGGAGACGGCTCCGCAATCACCGCGACAACCGCCAGGGCGCCTTTGACGATCCGCATAGACTCGCCTGCGGCGTCAATCACAGCCGCCTCCGACATCTTGCGCGCGGGATCAAAAGGCGTGAAGGATACGAGCTTCCATTGCGCCACATTCGACGGCCGGGAAGCTTTGCGAATGGCCGCATCCAAAGGATCGGCCCCGCCATCGGAACTCGCCAGCGCGGCCAGCGCGAGAATCTGCTCCTCGGTGTAACCCGGCAGCGCGTGACAGGCGGTGACCGCGAGTTCATTGCGCGTCAGCGTTCCGGTCTTGTCGGCGCAGAGCACATCCATTCCGGCCGCTTCATCGAGCGCCGAAAGACGAGTCGGCAGGACTCCGTGCCGCGCCACGGCACGGGCCCCGACCGTCGCCGCGAGCGTGAACATCGACGGCAGTGCCACCGGAATCGAAGCAAGGACGGCCACCAGCACCAACGGTGCGATCTGCGCGAGCGGCATGGCCAGATGCACGGCATAGGCGATCAACAGGATGATCACGCCGCCGTTGAACAAAGCGAGGTTGCGCACCACGCGAAAAATCGCCTTCTGCTCGGTGCTCTCGACGTGGGCGGTACGGATGAGTTCGGCGCTGCGCCCGAATTTCGTGCGCGCCCCAGTCGCGATGATTTCGGCGACCGCCTCGCCCCGGCGGATAAGCGCACCGGCATACGTCTCGAAAGCGGGTCCGGCTTCGATCGGCACGGATTCGCCGGTGAGCATCGATTGGTCGACGAGCACCGATCCGTCGAGTAACCTGACATCGGCGGGAACGATGGTACCCAGCGACAGCTTGACCACATCGCCCTGTACCAGTTCGGTAGCCAATAGCGTTTTCCAGACGCCGTCGCGCCGCGCCAGTGCGGTCACGGCCAGACGGGATTTAAGGGCTTCGAGCGTCGCCTGGGCGCGGCCCTCCTGGAAAAATCCCAGGCCCGCATTGAACGCCAGGAGAAACGCGATGGCGAAAGATTCGACATATTCGCCCAGCGCCAGTTGCAGCAGGATCGCGGCCTCGAGCATCCACGGTACCGGCGCCCACAATTTTGCCAATACCCGATTGATCGGATGCTGGACTATGTCCTGAACGGCATTCGCCCCATTGGCCGCAAGGCGCCGCCCGGCCTCATCACTCGTCAACCCGGTCGTGGAATCTGGGGGCGCGCTGCTCATTGTTCTGTACTCTCGATGACGGTAAAAGGTTCTCACCAGCCGGCGCGAGTCGGCCGATCAGTGTCTCGGCTATTCCCCGATCGTTACGGCGATCAGGTGCCGCACTGTGGTCGAGAGCGTCTTCAACAACACCTGTTTGGAAGCCACAAAGCACCGGCGGTACCGTTGTAGTCCCTTGCGTTCAGGTGATCGATGATCTTCACCTACGCAAAAAAGGACGGCCGGGGCCGTCCTTTGTCGTTCTGCGCCCTACAATGGCGACCGGTGTCGCTGCCTCGACATCCGGTGGTCGTCCATTGCACGTGCAATCGTTATTTCCCGGGCGAATTTCTCTTGATACGGGAAATCTTGGTGCCTTCGATGCTGAGGCTCACCATCAGTCCCTGCTGGTCAAAGATGAAGGCGTAAGCATCGTCCTTCAACGTCGAAGTTGAAAGATTCTTGGCAACGCCTTCATTCACGACCACCACCGTCGGGCCGACGCCGACTTCCCATCCGTGCGACTCATGCAGGTATTTCACCGCCTTGTCGCTCATCAGGAACAACACGTATCCGTAAGACTGGGCGCCGGCTTGCCAGCCCCAGGATGCGGTAACAGAATTGAAGTAGTCGTATTTCGACCCCTCCATCAAAACCCCTTCGCCATAGGCACCGCCGAATATCAGCCCGGCCTTGATGATTTTGGGGAACACCAGCACCGCCTTGGCTCTCTTCGAGATATCCTCGGCGAGGCGGTTGGTCTTGTACAGATCCTGCAAGGCCTGGGTGCCGTCCCGGTTCAGGTCCGCCTCCGAAGCCGCGTTGGCGGAGCTGCTAAATGCGCCGGTCGTGAAAACGCCCGCCGCCACGAAAATCAGGGCCAGAAAATCGCGTCGAATATTTTTCATCTTGCAATCCTTCAGGAAGTTTATAAGTCACGCAAATCGACGGGGCCGCGTTCCGCCCACATCTTCGGGTATCAAGACTAGACGCCTCCGCGCAGAGCCGTCCGTACGATAGCTCACATAGGACCGGCCAGGTGTTTAATCCCCCAGATTGACGGGAACCAGACGCAACCCGGTCGTCGACAACGTCGAGAACAAAACTCTTTGTGGCGCGATAAACACGCCGGTGGTGCCCGTGATATGGATGATCGGCGACCTTCGCAAGTTCTATTATTGCACCGGCGGACGCGCTCGCGTCGCCTGCCCGTGCAACGGCGAGAATGCATTCCGGTTCGCCCGATTTATCCGTCGGATCGCAGAAACCATTGCACCAAACCGGGAAATTTCATGTATGTGCGCCATCCCGCATACAGAGCAGCGTTTGCTTCCTATACTGCGCAAAATCCGGTCATCTGGCTGCCCTTCACAATGACTGCGGAAGCCGGGTCCACCACTCATTAAGGCGCGTAATGGACAATTTGCCCAGCCCCCGAAAAGCCCGCTTCAGCGTCGCGAAGCCGGCTTCTTGCCGGCGAAAATCCCCCCGCAGCCCCGGCATTGCGCGGGCGCACAACCCCAAATCGAATCGCCTGCTCGCCGGATTGCCGCACGCCGAATTGCAGCGTTGGCTGCCTCACCTTGAATTATTTGCCATGCCGCTGGGTCAGGTGCTGTACGAAGCGGGCAGCATTGAAAACTACGTTTACTTTCCGACCACGGCCATCGTTTCCCTGCTCTACGAGATGAAAGATGGCGACACGGCCGAGATGGCGGTAATCGGCAACGAAGGCATTGTCGGGATTTCCCTGTTATTGGGTGGAGGCTCCACGCCGAGCCGCGCAGTGGTACAGAGCGCCGGCAAGGGCTTTCGGCTGAATGCGAAGCTGGTAATAGACGAATTCAACCGCGCCGGTGCTGCGACGCACCTGCTATTGCGTTATATACAGGCGCTGATCACGCAAATGGCACAGACGGCGGCGTGCAACCGGCACCATTCGCTGGACCAGCAATTGTGCCGCTCGTTGTTGATGGCTCTGGACCGCCTGCCCGGCAGCGAACTCGTGATGACGCAGGCACTGATCGCAGACATGCTCGGCGTGCGACGCGAAGGCGTGACAGACGGCGCGGTCAGGCTGCAGAAGGCGGGGGTGATTCGCTATTCGCGCGGCCGCATCACGGTGCAGGATCGCAAAGGGCTTGAGACGCGCGTCTGCGAGTGTTATGCGGTGGTCAAAAACGAATACGACCGGTTGCTCCCGCTGGCATTTACGGCATAGCACAGCGGATCTGTATTACGGTCACCCCCAGGCAGCATTACCGCGCAAATGAATACCCGGACCCGGTTTTTTTAGCGTGATACATCGCCGTATCCGCACTTTTGATCAACGCATCCGCAGTGCCGCCGCAAGTCGGGAAAACCGCGATCCCGATACTGGCCTTGACGCTCAGGTTAAGGGTATGGCCGGGCAGGCTGACGTCGCACGGCATTTGGATCGACTTGATGAGTTTTTCCGCGATCAGCGTGACATCTTTTTCGCCGCCGATTTCCATCAACAGGTATAGAAACTCGTCTCCGCCGTGGCGACTGACCGTGTCGTCGCTGCGGGTATTCTCCTTGAGCCGCGCGGCGATCGTCCGCAAGACGCTGTCGCCCGCATCATGCCCGTGCGTGTCGTTGATTATCTTAAAATCGTCGAGGTCCACGAACATAACCGCCAGAGTCGAGTCGTGCCGTCGCGCCTGTGCAATGCCATGCTCCAGACGATCATTGAACAACGCGCGATTCGGCAGGCCGGTCAAGTCATCATGCAGAGAGGCATGCCGGTCCGCTTCCCCCTGTTTCGTGACGGCGACCAGCTGATCTTCGAGGATGTGGCGCTCCTTGACCTCGTCCTTCAGCGCCAGGTTGACCACCGCCAGCTTTTCGGACGCGTCCTGCACTTTATCTTCAACGGCCTCGCTTTTTTCAAGGGCGTCTTCAACCCCGGGGTGCGGGTTCCCCTCGGCGAGTTCCTGCTTCAGGACGGTATTGACCGACGACAATTCCTCGGCGGCCTCCACTACCAGGTCCTTGACTTGCTCGCTTTGGCCCAGCACTCTGGTCAAGGATTTGGCTGGCGTGGTTTCATGCGGCGCGCCGGCGCCCGGATCAGTTTTCATGTTTTTTTCCTGTCATTCCCGGCGCGCGAAACGCACATATTTCGTTATCCGGATGATTGTCACCCAATATTCCGACCCTCTCTGTGGGATTGCACACATAGCAATGATGCAATATCGGCAGTACGCTAAGGGTGGGACGGCAGTTCGCCCAGCATTACGTAAATCAGGTGTAACCCTGTAGTGGAGAGCGTGGCGAACAGCACCTGTTGCGGCGCCACGAACGCGCCGGTTGTACCTGCATAGTCCCACGCATACGGATGATCGATGACCTTTGCCAGTTCAATCGCATCGGCGGACAGGCGCACGACGGCAACGCCGCGCGGCCTCGTCGCATAGATACCGACAAGTTCACCACCATCAGCGCCGAGGATGATTCGGCTCTCGCTCGCCATCGGCGGCAGGCCACGCCGGATTTTTAAAAAGTCTCCGGCCTGGCTGATGAGCGCGATAAAACCACTCTCGCCGGATGACCCCGCGACGACATAGCACCCGAGCAGCGGAGAGAACTCGACGTCGTATGCGTAACGCACGGGCATGCCGCCGCTCACTTGAAGTTGCTTTTGCACTTTGCCCGCGGCGTCGATGAGCGCGGCGTGCAACGTCATTTCAGGATACCGCTGCCACATCACCAGCCAGTTGCGCTCGGAGCCCGCCACCAGCGGCCAGCCATCGCGGTGACCGGACGCAATCTCCACCTCGTTGCGCAAGGTGCCGTCATCCTCGACGATGCGCGCGTAGATGTCCTGCCCGGTGCCGCGGTCGAGAAACCCGCCGCGATCCACCCAGCCTTCCCCGTAAGCAACCAGAAACCGCTCGCCCATCGCGGCGACATGGCCAGAGTGGCCGCCGCGTCTGATCGTAAACGGATATTTGCGCAGCACGCGCAAGGACGAATCCCACATTCCCGCGTGCTGGTTGATGCTGCCGTTGCCGTCCTCGCTCGTCATCAGGATCGTGCCGCGGGAGTTTATTGCCGCGCTCGGCGGCTCCTGCGCTTCCGGCCGCGAAACCAGAACTTGCGGCGCAAGTGTCGCTGCATCCTGTGCGGCCGGCGTATTCAGCCACGCATAGTAAACATCGTGCTGCCAGTCGCCGCCGACATTGGGTTTTGGGGGATTGCCGGGACTCCCCCACACGAGCAGCAGTTGGTCGCCGACACGGAGCAGATCGATCCCATGCTGCCACGCGCGATGGTCTTCCGCAGGCTCGGCGGCGAGCGCCGCCAGCGCAAGCGCGCCCGCAATTAATATCACCGCCTTGCCGTGGACAAATCGCCGCACGTTCGCAACGCCGGCTACAGCGGCACCGCCGCGCCGTCGACCAGCGCTTCGACGTGCGCGATGCGGCCCGTCTCGTCGTGCGTCACGTACAGACGCTGCTCGGTTTGCCAGCGCGCCACCGACTCCGGATTCTGGCCGAAATACTGCCCGATCTCCTTGGGCGTGACCGGCAAGGCGGTAGTGCGTTTTTCGACGCCGCGAAAACGAATGATGTTGTAGAGCGCCCATAGAACAAGACCGCCGCCAAGCGACAGGATGATCAGGCTGTAGATGCCCAGCAGACTAATGACATCGCGGTAGCCGCCCAGCACAACCATGTATTTGTAGGCCTGTTGCACGCCGAGCGTCCACGCCAGGAACGCCAGCACCGGCACCCACAGGTAAATCCAGAACGCCCAGAAAGCGAGCGTGAGCGCGCCATACAGTGTGCGCTGGTGCGGCGACTGCAGGTCGGAACGCTCGATCAGCGGATATTTCAGGGGAGTATGCCGCGGTCCGGACTCGTCCATCGTGCCCTCTTTTCAGTATTGCGCAGCAGCGCGCGCGGCA
>CAZEAX010000260.1:0-7107 GCA_964510405.1 uncultured Streptomyces sp.
AAATTGCAGCCGCCGCGCCGGATCATCACGTTTACATCCAGTTGCTCTACAGCAATGTGCTGCTCGATCCGGGCGGCGCCGCAGCGCTGGGCCTTGCCGGCAAACCGGATCTCGCCGCGCGGCTCACGGTCGAGCGCGACAAGGATGGCAAGCCGAATGGCTGGCTCGCCGGCGACAATCGCGCCATCAGCGACCTCTATAACCTGCTGCCACGCCCGACGTTCGCGCAGAAGCTGGCGGGCACGCGCGCATTCTTTCGCGCCCTCAACGCCATGGGAATCACCGGTGTCAGCGATCCCGGGGGCTACAACATCGAGATCGCGGACTACCAGCCGCTGTTCCGGCTCTGGCGCGAACACGCACTGACGCTGCGCGTGCGCTACAGCCTGAGCGCGCCGCGCCGCGACCGCGAGCTCGAAGACTTCAAAGATCTGACGCAGATGCTGCCGATGGGCTTCGGCGACGACTGGTTGCGCTTCAACGGCATCGGCGAGAACGTCACCTGGGGCCACTACAACAATGACAATCCAAGCGATGCGCAGAAAGAGCAGCTCACCGCCGTGCTGCGCTGGGCCGTCTTGCGCGGCATGACCGCGACTTTCCACTGGCAAAACGACCGCCCCGTGCATCACCTGCTCGAGGTGATCGAACGCGTCAACGCCGAGACGCCCGTCGCGAAACTGCGCTGGTCCATAGCGCATCTCAACGATGCATCACCGGAGACGCTCAAACGCCTGCAAGCCATGGGCATGGGCTGGCTCGTGCAGAATGCGTTTTACTTCCGCGGCGAAGCCTTCCTCGGCCAGCGCGGCGCCGATGCCGCGCGCCTGGTACCGCCGCTGGCCAGCGCGCTGCACATGAAACTGCCGGTCGGCGGGGGCACCGACGCGCACCGCGTGATGGCGCCGAACCCCTTCGTCTCGCTGCAATGGATGCTCGACGGCAAGACTGTCTCCGGTGTGGCCATGCGCTCGCCGGAAGAACTGCCGACGCGGATCGAAGCGCTGCGCCTCTACACGCAAGGCAGCGCCTGGTTCAGCTTTGAAGAGAACGCGCGCGGCGCGCTCGCAGTCGGTCAGTTCGCCGATCTCGCGGTGCTGAGCCGCGACTACCTCAGCGTGCCGATCGAGCAGATCGGCGGCACCGTCTCGCTGCTGACCATGGTGGGCGGGCGTATCGTCTACGCCGACGGTCCCTACGCAGAGCTTGAAGAAAAGCCGCGCTGAGCACAGTCAGCGTCGAGCGGCCTGCGCCCCCGCTCAAATTCGGACCGCCCGCCAGCAGCGCCGAACTGACGCCGCAATCACTCGATGCGGGCGCCCGAAGATTTGATCACCCGCGCCCACTTTTCGACTTCGCTCTTGAGGAAAACGCCGAATTCCTGAGGGCTCGATCCGAGCGGGACCGACGCGTCTTTGACGAGACGCGCGGTGAAGTCGGGACCGCGCACGATCTTCAGGCATTCCGCATTGAGCCGCGAGATTATTGCTTCGGGTGTCCCGGCCGGCGCGAGGATTCCATACCACTGCGCGGCATCGTAACCGGGCACGCCGGACTCGGCGACGGTCGGCACATCGGGAATCACGTCCGAGCGCTGGCTGCTGGTCAACGCGAGAGCGCGCAACCGGCCGCTCTTGACGTGCGGCAGCACCGCGAGCGTAGGCGCGATGATCACCGGCGCTTCCCCGCTCAACGCACCGATCACTGCCGGGCCGGTGCCATTGTAGGGAATCTGCACCATGTTGATCTTTGCCATCGTCTTGAAGAGTTCCACATCGAAGTGCAGCGTGGAACCGACGGCGCCCGCATAGTTGATTTTTCCCGGCGAGGCCTTCGCCAGCGCGATCAGTTCCTGCACCGACTTCACCGGCAGCGACGGGTGGACCGCGACCAGGCCGGGCGTCTTGGCAAGCAGGATGACCGGCACGAAATCCCGGAGCAGATCGAATGGCAGCTTCGTATACAGGCTCAGGCCTGCCGCCAGGTTTTCAGTCGTCATCGCCAGCGTATGGCCGTCGGGCGCGGACTTCGCCGCGATGTCGGTGCCCAAGGTGCCGCCCGCGCCACCGCGATTGTCGACGATGACCTGCTGTCCCAGCCGCTCGCCGAGCGGAGTCCCGACGAGACGCGCCACCAGATCGGCGCCACCGCCCGCCGTGAAAGGAACGATGAAACGCACGGGTTTGACGGGGTAGTTCTGCGCGAGCGCACATGCCGCACAGAAACCCGCCGCAACGCCGATGGCGGCACGCCGCCCATGGGCCAGCGATGAATGCAGCATCTAAGCGCCCGCTTCGATCAACACCGCGGGACTGCGACCGGCGGTCTTGGAAGAACCGAAACCCGGCATCACCATCGACAGCGCGCCGATCGGACTGCCCGCGCAGATCAGCATCAAATCGTCAGGCGTATCCATCGCGTAATGCATGGTCGTTTCGTCGGCGGCCGTCACTTCGCCATCGAGGCGGCCGGTGCGCTTCAACGCGGCCACGGACCGGCCCGTATGGGCGACGACAAATTCGCGTATGCGCTTCTTGCTCCAGCCACTGGCCCTCAACAATTCCGCATGTTCGCCGCCGAGCACCACCGCACCGGGAGTCTGGCCGAGTATCGCAATCGAGCCCAGGAACGACAACGCATCGCCGATCGCGCGCAGCAATTGCTCGTGATTGCCGTAGTTCCAAATCTGCATCATCGTGCTCGCCGCGACGAGCGTCACCGTGCTGTCTTCGGGCTTGAAGCCGCGCTCGACGTGCCACGGTTCCCACGGATGGTTCTCTTCGTTCTCGGCAATGCAGCACGTGAACTTGCCCGGCGTGCCCATCGTTGCGCGGTCCGAAACGCCGGGCCGGTACTTGAGGCAATTGAGCAGCACGAGGCGCAGCGCGCGACCGATGGTCGCGTTGGCGCGCACGCCCGGGCCGAATACGTTGCTCGTCGCATTGATGCCGAGCTTGCGCGCGAGCGGACCGTTGACGATGACCGCGATCGTCGGTCCCGCCAGCGCCGATGCCGCGTGATGCAGGCCGAACTCCGGTGCCGCGAGCGCTTTGACAGCGGCAACGACGACCGGCATGTATTCGGGCTGGCAGCCTGCCATCACGGCATTCGCCGCGATTTTTTCCGCGGTCACCGCAACTTTGCGCGACGGCATCGCCGCAATCACCGCGTCCGGCTTGAGCCCGGCTGCCGCCAGCATCGTGTCGACCAGCGCGCGTGATGGCGGCACGACCGGCAAGCCGTCGGTCCAGCCGCGCGCATAACAGAATTCAACCTGCTCCGACACGTTGATCGGGATGCAGACTTCGCCGTCCGGTTCGGGCAATTCGACCGCCGCTGCTTTGTCATCCGCCATTATGCGTTCTCGGCCGGAACGGTCAGGCCGGCTGACCTTGTTGCAGCAGATTCAATATTTTGCCGACCAGTTCGCCGGCGCGCCGCTCGACATCGTCCGGCGTCAGGCTCGCGAGCGGATGCGGCATCATCACGAACCTGAAATCCGGCACGCCCCATAGCTCGGCCATTTCCTTCGCGGTCGAATCGAATGCGTCCGTAATCAGCGGAATGGCCGGAATGCCGGCTTTTTCGAGCATCACCGCGTCGAGCAGACTGCCCGACGAGCAGGCGCCTCAATCGCCGATACCGGCGATCGCGAAGTCGACCTTGCCTTTCAATTCCGCGATCTGCGCGTCCTTGAGCGGCGCGCGCTGCGCCTTGTGCTGCAACACTTCGACCGTCATGCCGTGACCGTCGCGCAGTTTCTCGGCGACTCTGCGCAGCACTTCCTCGGCGTTTTTCTTCGTATTCTCGATGAGCCCGATGCGCAGTCCGCGCAGATTTTTCGGGCGCGCCGCATAGTCGATGTGCTCGCGCGCGGTCGCAATGGTCGGATCGACGAAATCCAGCATGGCGTTTTCCTTGTCGGGCCCGGATTGCGTACCTGGCGGGCCGTGTCCCGAAAATAACCCTATGCCGGTCCTCAGTCAACCGGACCGGCGACATGCCGCATCGACTTCAAACCAGCGCCAGCACTGCCGAAGCAAATTCGTTCGGCGCTTCCTGCGGCAGGTTGTGGCCGACCAGGGGAACCTCCCGCTTTTCAAACTTTCCGGTGAAAAAGCGCGCCTGTTTTTGAGCGCGGCCCGGGGGGGCGACGCCGTCGCCGCCGCCTTCCATGACTATCGTCGGCACGGTGATGCATGGCTGGGCGGTCAATTTGCGCTCGGTGTCCTCTACCGCGGGGTCGCCGGCGACCAGGGCGTAGCGGTGCCGGTACGAGTGTATGACCACGTCGACAAAATCCGGATTGTCGAACGAAACCGCGGTGCGTTTATACGTCGCCTCGTCGAACTTCCAGTTGGGCGACCACAGTTTCCACAGCAGCTTGCAGAACTCGTAACGGTTCTGCGTCAATCCAGCGCGGCCGCGTTCGCCGTGAAAATAATATTGATACCAGTGGCGGTGCTCATCTTCCGGCGCGTGCGGCTTGCCTGCAGCGGGAATGTTCTGCAGGTTGTAGCCGCCGACGGATACCAATCCTGTGGCCCGCTCCGGCCACAACGCAGCCACGATGCAGGCCGCGCGGCCTCCCCAGTCATAGCCGGCCAGCACTGCTTGCGGGATCGCGAGCGCGTCCATCAGGTCGAGCGCGTCCTGCGCCAACACCGCCTGCTGACCCGACCGCAAAGTGTCGCGAGAAAGAAAACGCGTCGGCCCGTAGCCCCGCAAATACGGCGCTATCACCTTGCAGCCGGCCGCAACCAGGCGCGGCGTTACTTCGTCGAATGCCCGCACGTCATAGGGAAATCCATGCAGGAGCAGCACGGCCTTGCCGCCGGCCGGCCCGTGCTCTTCGTAAGCAACGCTCAGCACGCCGGCGTCTATCTGTTTCAGCAAGAGATGCCCTCCCCTTATGCTTTAATAGGCGGAACGGCCGCCGTCGGCTGGAATCACGGCGCCAGTGATCATGCGCGATTCGTTCGACGCGAGAAACAGCGCGATGTTCGCGATGTCGATCGGCTCGCCGAGCCAGAACGGATATTCGTTCACACGCCCCTTCGCATCCTGGCGGTCGACGATGCTGCCTCCGCCTTTGCCGCCGACGCCGTACTTGATCACGTTGCGCTCGGTCTGGATGCGCCCGGCGCAGATCGCGTTCACACGCACGTTCTGTTGCACGTACGCGCCCGCCATTGCGCGCGTGAGCGACAGGATTGCGCCTTTCGCCGACGTGTAAACGTGCAACGGGCTGCCGCCGCGCAGCGCCGCGCCGGACGACATGTTGATCACCGCGCCACCACCGGCCTTGATGATCTCGGGCACGACGTGGCGCGCGCACAGGATGGTCCCGTACAAGTCGAGCGTCATCGTGTGCTTCCAGACCTTGTCGATATCGACTTCGGTCACGAGTCCGTCATCGACGATGGAGCCGCCCGCGCAGTTGTAGAGCACGTCGAGCTTGCCGAATTTGCTTACGGCCTGCTTCACCGCATCCTTGACGCTGTCCTCGCGCGTGATATCGGTTTGAATGAACAGCGCGTCGCCGCCTGCATCGCGCACCGCCTGCGCGGTCGCCGCGCCCTTCTCCTCGTTGATTTCGATCACCGCGACCTTCGCGCCCTCGCGCGCGAAGAGCAGCGATGCGACTTTCGCGATGCCTGCGCCCGCCCCGGTGATAAACGCGCTGCTGCCCTGCAACCTGCCTGTGTCATTCATTGTTGCGCCTCTGCCTTGATGCCTGCCGATTTGATGACTTTCGCCCATTTGGCGATTTCGCTGCGGATATTGTCGCCGAACCGTTCAGGCGCGCTGCCGATCACGGTATAGCCGCGTTCTTCGAGCCGCGGTTTGACGTCGGACGACTCGACCACGGTATGCAATGCGGCGCTGACCTTATTGACGATATCCTTCGGCGTCGCTGCGGGCGCGAGGCACCCCCAGTACGTGCCCGAATCGACGCCCACGAGACCCGACTCGACGAACGTCGGCACGTCGGGCATCGCCGCCGCGCGCTTTTCACCGGTAACCGCTATCGCGCGCAGCTTGCCCGCCCTCACGTGTTGCCGCACGGTGCTGATGCCAGCGAACATCATTCCCACCTGTCCGCCCAGCACGTCGGTAATCGCCTGGCCCGTGCCTTTGTACGGAATGTTCACGACGTCGACTCGCGCCACGAGTTTCAGGAGTTCGCCGCCGAGATGCGTCGAGCTGCCCGGCGCACCCGACGCGAAATTCAATTCGCCGGGCCGCGCCTTCGCGAGCGCGACGAATTCCTTCACGTTGTGTATCGGCACCGACGGATGCACGACGAGGATCACCGGCGCCGACGCGACCAGCGACACCGGCGCGAAGTCCTTGACCGGATCGAACGGCAGCTTGCCGTAAAGAGCGGGATTGGTCGTGAACGAAGTGTCGACCATCACCAGCGTATAACCGTCCGGTGCAGCCTTCGCCGCGATTTCGGTGCCGACCGCGCTGCTGCCGCCGGCGCGGTTGTCGATGATGATCTGCTGGCCCAGCGTTTCGCCGAGCTTGGGCGCGAGGGTACGTGTGAGTGTATCGGTCCCGCCGCCCGGCACGTACGGCACGATCATGCGGATGTAATGCGCCGGATAGCTCTGGGCCTCGCAGAGGCCGGCGCAAGCGAGCATGCACGCCTGGAGCAACGCTGCAACCGCGCGCTTACTCACGTTGCGGCGCGAGGTCTTCACGCTGGTCGATGTCCTGCAGCACGCCCGGATCGTCGCACTCGACGAGCAGCAGTTCGCCCTTGTGCGCGGCGATGAGATCGCGTGCGCCCGCATCGCCGCCAAGCGCCATCAACTGGGCGCCGAAGCGCTTGCTTAAGCCCACCGGGTGCCCGCGCTGACCTTGATAGGTCGGTGCGACTAGTTCATGCCCCGCAGTCAATTCGCGCGCGATCGTCGCGATGGTCGCGCTTTTGATGCGCGGCATGTCGGCGAGCGCGACGATCCAGCCGTCCGCGCTGCGCCGCTGCGCCACGCCGTGCGCGAGGCTCGCGCCCATGCCGCGCGCCGCGTCGGCGAACATCGTCACGCTGCAGCCTTCCTGCTCGAGCAGGTCGGCGAGCGGAAAATCGCCCTGCTT
>CAZEAX010000261.1:0-7084 GCA_964510405.1 uncultured Streptomyces sp.
GCTCGCGAATGACAAGTCGGTATGTCCGCCGAGCAGGTCGATGACGGCGAGCGATGCGCCCTTGTATGGCACGTGCGTGATGCGCACGCCCGCCACCGTGTTGAACCATGCGGCGGCGAGATGCGGCGTCGTGCCGTTGCCCGCCGAGCCGATGTTGAGCTGGCCGGGTTTCGCCTTCGCCAGCGTGACCAGTTCTTTGACGTTATGGACCGGCACCGATGGATGAGCGAGCAGCAGCAGCGGGTGAGTGGTGGCGAGACTGATCGGCGCGAAATCGCGCACCGGATCGTAGGCGAGGTTTTTGTAGAGGCTCACGTTGACCGTCAGCGCCGGCTGCGCCATCAGCAGCGTGTAGCCGTCGGGCGCCGACTTGGCCACGATCTCGAAACCGATATTGCTGCCGCCGCCGGGGCGCGTGTCCACCACGACCTGCTGGTTCCACGCTTCGGTCAGTTTCTGCGCCACCGCGCGCGCGAGGATGTCGGTCGGCCCGCCCGCGGCGACGGGCACGACGATCCGCACCACCTTTGAAGGATAAGATTGCGCGGCGCAGTCGGCGATGGAGGTCGCCGATATTGTGCATGCAATGATAGGGAAAAGTCTCGAGCGCGAGAGCGCGCGCAGGCTTGACAGGGATAAACCAAAATTACTGGACCGCTCATCCGTTAGCGACACCAAATCCTCCTCAATGGAAGTCTTCTTCGCGCTGATGGCGTACGGCCAAAACCGTGACGGTCGACGGGCCTTCGATCTCGAAGAGCGCGACGTAGCCCGTCGATCCGAACGGAATCACGAGTTCCCGCAATAGCGGGTTGTCGGTGACCGCTTTGCGGCACGAAAACGGTGACAACCTCAGCAATTCAATCCCGGCCTGGATCGCAGCCAGCGCGTGCTCTGCGGCATCGAGGTCCTTTTCCAGCAGAAAATCGTAAAGCCGCAGAAGGTCCTCGTCGGCGCCCGCGGTGAAACGGACGCTATACCGATTCATTCGCGAGACTTGGCGCGTGCCTTGGCGAGCCGACTCGCAAGTTTGCTTATTACGACATCGGCGGGGACATAGCCGCCGGTTTTCCGCGCCTGTTCGCCACTGGCAAGACCGCGCGCGATAAACAGTTGGTGGGTGCGCCGGAAATCGACATTGCGGGCGACTGAGTCAAAGATGAACGCTGACAGCGTCTCGCCCTTTGCCAGCACGGACTCCGCTTCACGGCGCAGCTTTGGAGTGACCCGAAGGGCCGGTAGTGTCTTGGTTTTCATGGCAGATACCTCCTGCATTACAATTGCGATACATTGTAGCAGAAGCAAGAAGCTCGGCAAATGCCGGTAAGGTGATGCGTAAGGCCATGAGAACGAAGTTAAGCATTGCCGTTTTACGCTTCAGATCGCCGTGGGCTACATCTTTCCATCGTGCGTCGCAATCGCGATGACCGCCGGTTTGTTCGTCCGGTTGCTCCACGCGTGGTTGGTGCCGCGCTGCACGATGAAGTCGCCTTTTTTGACGGTGACCTCCTGCGTATCGAGCACGAGCACGAGTTCGCCGTCGAGCACGATGCCGAATTCGAGCGTGCGCGTTTTCTGCATGTAAGGATGCGGCGCCTGCGGCGAAAAAGTCGAAGCTTTTGGCGAACCCATGTTCTTGAAGAAGGCCTCGACTTCGCGCGCGCCGACTTTGCCTTTCCATGCGGCGTCCGGCGGAAACGTGACGACGTTCAGCACCGAGCCATTCGGCGGCGGCTCGATGCTGTGCGGCAGGTGCAGCGTTTCGAGCACGATTTTTGCGGGCGTGCCGTCGGTCACCCACATGCGCTGCGAAGCGTAGCCGGGGCGCGCGGGATCGATGTGCACGTCGGGCGAGGGACTGTCGCTGACGAGGCATGACTTGCCGGGCTCGCGGTCCATGCACACGATGCGCCGCGCGGGTTTAACGCCGGGCGGCAGCTTCACGTTGTCGCCGCGCATGATCTTGTCGTTGCCCTGCGCGAGGCCGACCGGACCGTCGACGAAATCCGCGGCGATCATGTCGTAGACCACGCGGCCGCCTTCGGGCCCGTAGCTTTTCCATTGATGCCACGCGCCGACGTCGATCACGATGTCGCCGGGCGCCCATTGCACTTCACCGTCGTCGAGCACGAGCGTGCGCTCGCCGTCGAGCAGGATCGCGTAATCGACGGTCTCGGTCTTGTGCATTCCGCCCCCGTACGAGGTGGTGCCGCCGCGGTCCCAGCGCCGGCCATGCGCATCCACCTTGATCGGGTGTGGCGGCACGATGTGCGGATCTTTCGCGGCGTCGTAGTCGGGCGCGCGGCCCGCGCCCTGCACGACGCGCAGATGGCCGCCTTTCGGCGGGCCGGGAAAATGGTACGTGAGGTTGCCGTCGTCGTGAGTGCCGGAAAGCGGCGCGGGACTTTCGTTCCAGATCCAGAAATCGATGTGGCCGCGGCCCGCGCCCATCGAGACTTCGTGCGTGCCCGGCGCGGGGCCGTCCCACACGACTTTCGATTTGCCGTTCGTATCGTTACCGGTGACCACGCGCCGTATCGGCGTCAGACTTGTTTTTGCCATTGCATTTTCCCCCTTTTGAACTAGGACCGATCCTGAAATTCCCTCTCCCCCTTTGTCAGGGGGAGAGGGTTAGGGTGAGGGGCAAGCAGAAAATGCTTTTTTTATATGCGGCAAAATCGCTGCCCCTCACCCCGGCCCTCTCCCCACTGGCGTGGGGCGAGGGAGAATTGCTTGAGACTATCGCTACTTTACAACGCCGAGATCCTTCAGCTCGATTTTGAAATCTTCGTATTGCGCCGCGAGATATTTCGCGGCGCCGGCGGCCGGCTGGTAGTTGTTCACGCAGTAATTGTCTTCGACGTCTTTTTTCCAGGCTGGCGAGCGCGCAAGCGCGCCGAATACGCCGTCCCAGTACGCGATTTGCGGTGCGGTCAGATCTTTCGCGCCCAATATTGCGCGGAAACTGTCCTGCACGACGTTGACTCCTTGCTCGCGCCACGTCGGCACGTCTGCGAGCATGCCGCTCGCGCGCTGTGGCGCCGCGATCGCAATGATGCGCAGGCCGCTTTGCTTGCCCGCGCCCTGGATGTAAGGCAGCACGCTCGATGTGGTGACCGGCACGAGATCGACGTGCCCGCCGATCACGGCGGTGATCGCTTCGCCGGTCGCGTTGAAGATGACGAGCCGCAGCTTCGATATATCGACGCCGGCGGCCTTGCCGACCTTGCCGATGGCGACGTGATTGCCGCTGCCGATGCTCGTGCTGATCGCGATGCTGACCGAACGCGGATCGGCGCGCAGGCGCGCGATCAGGTCCTTGCCCGTCTTGACCGGTGAATTAGTGCTGACGGCGAACGCGGTGTATTCGCTGGCCAGCATCGCGAGCGGCGTGAAATCGGCATTCGACAGCGCGGACTTGCCCATGACGTGATTGGTCAGCAGCGCGGGCGAGCCGATGGCAAGATATTGCGCGTCATGCGGGTGCTGCGAGAGATAATTCCAGCCTATCGTGCCGCCGCCGCCCGCCCGGTTGACGACGTTGAACGTAACGTCGGCCAGCTTTTTCTCGCGCACTATCATCTGTATCGTGCGCGCGGTGCGGTCCATGCCGCCGCCGGGGCCCGAGGCCACCATGATCTCGACGGCGTTTTTGGGTTGCCATTCCGGCACGGCGCCGTGCGCGGCGAACGCAAGCGCAGCGGTCGACGCGCAAATCAGGCGCCGGAGGAGATGCGCGTAGGTGAGCATGCCCGTATTGTGTACTATAGACCGCCGTCAACCAAACTATAGGCTCATGCTTTGATGAAATCGTATTGGATAGTCGAGCGCGGAGGACAGTCGGTGCTGGAGCCGCGCGACGTGCCGGTGCCGCAGCCGCAGCGCGAGGAGGTGCTGGTGCGCGTGCATGCGACCGCGTTGAATCGCGGCGAACTGATCGTCGGCGGCGCGGTGCACGGCGGGGCGGAGAAACTCGGCGGTACCGAGGCTTCGGGCATAGTGGAAGCCGTGGGCGAGGGCGTGACCGGCTGGAAAAAAGGCGACCGCGTGATGGGCCGCGTGCGCGGCGCGTTCGCCGAATATGCGGCCATGTACGCGGGACAGGTGCTGCCGATGCCGCAGCGCCTGACGTGGGAAGAGGCCGCGGCGATTCCATCGAGTTTCATCACCGCGTACGAAGCAGTCGTGCGCTACGGCAAATTGCAGGCCGGCGAATCGCTGCTTGTCACCGGCGCGTCGTCGGGTGTGGGCATGGCCTGCGTGCTTACGGGCAAAGTCATGGGTGCGCGCACGCTCGGCACCTCGCGCTCGGCGGCCAAACTCGCGAAGCTCACGGCAGTCGGGCTCGACGTGCCGATCGAAACGCGGGCGGCGGATTTCGCACCCGCGGTGCGCGCGGCGACCGGCGACAAGGGCGCGAATCTTGCGGTAAATCTCGTCGGCGGGTCGGTGTTCGCGGAAACGCTGCGCTCGCTCGCCTACGAAGGCCGGCTCGCGATCGTCGGCTACGTGGACGGCGAACATCATGCGGATATCGATCTCAATGCGGCGCACGTCAACCGGCTGCAGATCTTCGGGATTTCGAACGTGCGTCTGAAGCGCGAGGACCGTGCAGTGACGACGCGCGGATTCGCGCGCGACATCCTGCCGGCGATCGCCGACGGACGCATCACGCCGCTCATCGATCGCGTGTTCGGCTTCGACGAGCTGCCGGCCGCGCTCGCGCACATGGATCAGGAAGCGCGCGTCGGCAAAGTGGTGGTGAGAGTTATCTGAAAAACGTTGAGCCGCAGATAAACGCAGATACACGCAGATTTGAAAAAGCACAACAAGCCGAGGTTCCATTGCATGATCAGAGTGCCATGAAGGCAAGCGTCCGATGATTTCCTCAACCATCCGCGTTTATCTGCGTTTATCTGCGGCCAGCCTGCTGTTGCTTTCGACAATGGCGGCAGTGGCGGAAAATTATCCGGCGCGGCCGCTGCGCTTCATCCTGCCGTATCCGCCGGGCGGGGGCAACGATTTCGTCGCGCGCGTGCTCGCGACCAGGCTCGCGGAGAGCATCCGCCAGCAGGTAGTCATCGATAACCGCGGCGGCGCGCACGGCATCATCGCGACCGAGTTGACCGCGAAGGCGCCGCCCGACGGCTATACGATATTCATGGCCGGCACCGGGCACGCGATCAACCCGTACATGTACAAGAAGCTGCCGTACGATTCGGTGAAAGATTTCGCGCCGGTGAGTCTCGCCGCCGTGGCGCCCAACGTGCTCTCGCTGCATCCGTCGGTGCCCGCGGCGTCGGTCCGCGAACTGATAGCGCTCGCCAAAGCGAAGCCCGGCACCCTGAGCTTCGGCTCCTCGGGTGGCGGCGGCAACACTCATCTCGCCGGCGAACTCTTGAAGTTGCTCGCGGATATCGATATGGTGCACGTGCCCTATCGCGGCACGGGGCCGGCCGTTACCGCCCTCCTGTCGGGAGAAGTGCAGATAATGTTTTCCACGCTGCCGCCGGTGCTCGCGCAGATACGCGCCGGCCGCTTGCGCGCGCTCGCGGTCACCGGCGCGAAACGCACCGCCGCGGCGCCGGAATTGCCGACGATCGCGGAAGCGGGCGTGTCGAATTACGAGGCGACCGGCTGGTGGGGCGTGCTGATGCCGGGCAACACGCCGCCGGCCATCGTGATGGCGCTCAACGCGGAAATCGTGAAGGTCCTGAGCGCGGATGCGACGAAAGCACAGCTCGCGCGCGACGGGATAGAGGCGACGCCCAGCACCCCCGAGCAATTCGCGGCGCATATGCGCAAGGAAGGGATTAAGTGGGCGGCGGTCATTAAGGCCGCGAACATTCAGGGCGACTAGTGTCCTGGGGTCACGGTTTCAAGAGCAGTTTCTGCACGCGCCAGTTGGCGGTTTCCGCCACGTAGATTTCGTTTTCCGACGGGCACGCGAGCTGGTGGCCGCCCGAGAACTGCTTGAGGTTGCGGCCCGAGCGGCCGATGACGCCGAGCACCTTGCCGTCGAGCGACACCTTGAAGATGCGTCCGGGGAAGGTGAGTTCGCCGACGAACATCACCTGGTTCACACCCGGCGTGATGCATATCGCGTTCGGCGCTCCGATCAATTCCCCAAGCCGCGCGCCGCTGGCCGTGTTGCCGTAAACCGACTTGGTGCCCGGCGCCGGCGGCACGTCTATCGTAAAGCTGCGCAGGAATTTGCCCTCGGTGTCGAACACCTGGATGCGGCGGTTCGTGCGGTCGCCGACGTATACGTTGTCGTTGCGGTCGATCGCGATCGTGTGCGGCAGCCGAAACTGGCCGGGTGCGGTGCCTTTCTCGCCCCACGATTTCACCCAATCGCCGTGGCGGTCGTACTTGGCGACGCGCGAATTGATGTAGCCGTCGGAAATGTAGATGTTGCCTTCGTTGTCCCAGGCCACGTCCGTGGGCTCGCGAAACATGCCGTCGATATGAGGCAGCGGCGGATCGACGTGTGTCCACGCATGCGCATCGTGATCTGCAGATTCCTTGCGGCGGCCGAACACCCACACGACGCGGCCCGCCGGGTCGAACCGGATGATCATGTCCGAGCCCTTGTCGATCGCCCAGATGTTGTCGTCGCGGTCGATGCGCACCGTATGCGCGAACGACCAGCCGTAGAGCCCCTTGCCGATCTCGCGGATGAATTCGCCGCCGGGTGCGAACTCGAGCAGTTGCGCCGCCGCCGGCGCGTAGGCAGGGCCCATCGCGCTGTTCGAGCGCGTGAACACGAAAACGTGGCCTTTGGAGTTCACCGCGACGCCAGGCACCTCGCCGAAATTCATGCCTTCGGGCAATTTGAGAAAGTTGGGCACCGAATCGAATTGGATTTCGGGCGCGCTCGTTTGTGCGTGAACGTTGACGGCGACGAGTGCACACAACGCGCAAAGAAAATGTTTCATCGTTATCCTCCCGGGCAGATTGTAGTTATGAAGCCGCACGAGCGGCCGTGACCGCTATTCCAGTTTCATGCCGCGCTCCTTGAACACGACGCGCCACTTCTGGACTTCCTTCTTGATATGCGCGGCGGCCTCGTCGGGCGTGTTCG
>CAZEAX010000262.1:0-7081 GCA_964510405.1 uncultured Streptomyces sp.
ACGATGGGTAAAACCTTTGCTCTTACCCATTTCCCATCACTCATCACTCATCACCCATCACCCAGCGACTAACAGGAGCGTCTAATGGAACTGCCAGTCAATCATTTCAAACACGCGCTCGCGGCGAAAAAGCCGCAGATCGGCATCTGGAGCTCGCTGTGCTCGCATATCGTCGCGGACATCCTGTCCAATTCCGGGTTCGACTGGGTGTTGCTCGACACCGAGCATTCGCCTAACGAGCTGCCGATGGTGCAGCAGCAGCTGCACGCGATGCAGGGCGGCATCGCCAACCCGGTCGTACGCGTGGCGTGGAACGACATGGTGATGATCAAGCGCTTTCTCGACATCGGCGCGCAGTCGCTGCTGCTGCCGTACGTGCAGACGGTCGAAGAGGCGAAGAACGCGGTGATCTCGATGAACTATCCGCAAAAAGGCATGCGCGGCGTGGCGGGAGGCGCGCGCGCGCAGGGTTACGGCCGCATCAAGGATTATCACAAGCGCTGTGCTGCCGAGCTGTGCCTGCTGGTGCAGGTCGAAACGCGCAAGGCGATGGCGAGCCTCGACGCGATCGCGGAAGTCGAAGGCGTCGACGGCGTGTTCATCGGCCCCAACGATTTGTCCGCCGACATGGGCTACCTCGGCAACTGGCAGCATCCCGAAGTGTGGAAGGTGATGGAGGACGCGGCAAAAAGGATCCGGAAGGCGGGCAAGGCGCCCGGCATCCTCGTCGGCGAGGCCGACGGCCAGCGTTGTCTCGACATGGGCTATCTGTTCGTCGCCGTGGGTTCCGATAACGGGCTCCTGCGCGCGGGCGACGCGCTCGCCGCGAAATTCAAAAAATAGTTTTCACCAAGGCTGACGCATAGTGTCGCGGCTGAGTCCGGCATTCACCGCGGCGCTGTGTGTTGCGGCGGCGGTAATTTACTTTCTGCCGCCGCCCGCGGGCGCGACGGCGGTGACCATGCACGCCGCGGCTTTGATCCTGCTGACCGCCGGCTTGTGGGCGCTCGGCGCGTTGCCCGAGCACGTCACGGGACTGCTGTTTTTCCTGCTGGCGGTCGTGCTTGCCATCGCCACACCGCAAGTCGTGTTTTCGGGGTTTGCATCGGCAACCATGTGGCTGGTGATGGGCGGCCTGTTCATCGCCGAAGCCGTCCGCACGACAGGGCTCGGGCAGCGTTTTGCGGGCGTGCTGTTCGGGCGTTTTACGCGAACCTACACAGGTCTTCTCATCGAAGTCGCGATCGCCGCCACTGCGCTTGCGTTTTTCATGCCGGCGACCGTCAGCCGCACGTTGTTGCTGGTGCCCATCGTCATGTCGCTTGCCGAACGCGTGGGTTTTGCGCACGGCAGTTCCGGGTTCAACGGCCTGTGCCTGACCGCCATCATCATTACTTATCAAAGCGGCAGCGGAATCCTGCCGGCAAACGCGCCCAATCTCGTGCTCGCAGGCGCGGCGGAAGCGCTCTACGGCGTGCACTTTATTTATGCGGAGTGGATGTGGGTGATATTTCCCGTCCTGTGCCTGCTGAAAGGCGCGATAACGGTGGCGCTGGCCCGCTGGGTGTTTCCCGCGACCATGGAGCCGTCGCCGCCCGTGCCCGCGTCTGCCCCGATGAGCGCGGAAGAACGGCGGCTCGCCGTGATATTGATCATTGCGATCCTGCTGTGGGCGACTGATTTCCTGCACGGCATACGCGCAGGCTGGGTCGCGCTGGCGGCGGCGGTCGCCTGTCTCTTGCCGCGCATCGGCATGTTGGCGGCGCAGTCGTTCGACGACGTGCGCTATGGCTCGTTTTTTTACGTCGGCGCTGCGATCGGCGTTGGCGCGGTTGCGAACGAGACGGGTGTCGGCGCTTTGCTCGGCAGCGCCGCACAGCACGTGCTCAACATCCAGCCGGGTGCAGACTTCATGAATTTCTTCGTGCTGAGTTTGTTCTCGACCGTCGTCGGCCTGATCACTACCAATCCCGCACAGCCTGCGGTCATTGCGCCGCTCGCGGAGCAATTTGCGGCCGCCGCGGGCTGGCCGCTCAACGCCTCATTGATGACCATGGCCGTGGGTTTTACGATCATGGTATTGCCTTACCAGGTGCCGCCGGTGGTTGTGGGCATGCGGGCGGCAGGCATATCGCTGCGCACGGTGATGCGCCTGGGATTGCCGCTGCTCGTGGTCAGTATCGGCGTATTATTGCCGCTCGAATACCTGTGGTGGCGCTTGATCGGTTATTTCGGCTGACGCGCGCCGCCCTTCTTCTCTTACGCATAAGGAATCTCGCATGCCCGTTCAACGCGTCGCGCCCGATCTCGAAATGCACTATGAAGTCGACGACTTCACCGACCCCTGGCGCAAGTCCGATGCGATCCTGATGATCCACGGCAACAACGAAAGTGCCGCCGCCTGGTACGGCTGGGTGCCGACGCTCGCGCGGAAATTCAAGATCGTGCGCCCCGACATGCGCGGCTTCGGGCGCTCGACGCCGGTGTCTAGGGATTTTCCATGGACGCTCGATATCGTGATCGACGATTACCTCGCGTTGATGGACGCGCTCAAAATCGAGCGCTTCCACCTCGTCGGCGCGAAAATCGGCGGCGTGATCGGCCGCGCGTTCGCCGCGCGTCATCCGCAGCGCGTGCGCACGCTGACCGTCGCGGGCTCGCCGCCGCCGATTCGCGCGGACCTGGCCACGCAGGAAGCGCGCGCAAGAGAAGTCGAAGAGCAGGGCATCGAATACTGGGCGCGCCGCAGCATGAGCGGGCGGCTCGGCAAAGCGTTCCCGAAGGAGGGCGTCGAATGGTGGATCAATTACATGGCGTGCACGCCCGCGTCGAGCGAAATCAGTTTCGTGCGCACGATCAACTTTTCCGACATCACGGCGGACGTCGCGAAAATCAAATGCCCGATGCTGGTTCTGACGACCGAAGGCAGCACTCTGGCGTCCGTCGCGGAAACCCGCGCGTGGCAGGAAAAGGTCCCGCATTCCGAGCTGGTCGTGCTGCCCGGCGATTCGTTTCACGTCGCGGCGTCCGATCCCGAGCGCTGCGCGGAAGCGCTGCTCGATTTTCTCGCGCGGCATGTTAATGCATAAGTCTTTTTTCGGCCGCAGATAAACGCAGATACACGCGGATGAAATTCCTCGATTCGATAGTGAGGTACCTATGAAATCGGCGTTATCTGCGTTTATCCGCGTACCCCTCAAGGGGGTATTAAAAAGAATTTATCTGCGGCTGATGATTTGCGCTTTAGCTCTGGCATCAGCAATGGCGACCGCGCAAACATATCCCGCCAAATCGATCCGCATCGTCGTGCCGTGGCCGCCGGGCGGCGGCACCGACGTCGTCGCGCGCACCGTCGCGCAGAAAATGCACGAAACGCTGGGCCAACCCGCGATCGTCGACAATCGCGCCGGCGCCAATGGCATCATAGGCGCGGACCTGGTCGCGAAAGCGCCCGCCGACGGCTACACGGTGTTGATCACGATCGCGTCGCACACGATCAATCCGACGCTTTATTCGAAGCTGCCGTACGACACGCTGAACGATCTGGCTCCGGTGTCGCTGCTTGCCGAATATCCGTTCGTGATCACGGTGCATCCTTCGGTGCCGGCAAAAACCATCAGGGAACTCATCGCGTTCGCGAAAGCGCATCCGGGCCAGCTCGCGTACGCATCGTCGGGCAACGGCAGCGGGCCCCACCTCGGCATGGAGCTCTTCAAAAGCATGGCGGGGATCGACATGGTGCACGTGCCGTACAAGGGCGCGGGGCAGGCGATGACCGACCTCGTCTCGGGGCAGGTGCAGGTTTTTCTCAACAATTTTCTCGCCGGCATGTCGATGATCAAGGCCGGCAAGCTGCGCGCGCTCGCGGTCACGAGCCGCAAGCGTTCGGCGGTCGCGCCGGAACTGCCGACGGTCGCCGAGTCGGGGATGCCCGACTACGTGGTCACGGGTTGGTACGGCATGTTCGTACCGGCCGCGACGCCCGCGCCGGTCGTCGCGACGCTGCACGCCGGGGCCGTCAAGGCGATCCGGTCGAAGGAAGTCAGCGACCGGCTGTCGAATGAGGCGGCGGTGATCGTCGGCAGCACGCCGCGCGAGTTCGGAGAATTCCTGAAGGCCGAAATCAGCAAGTGGGCGGCGGTCATCAAGAAAGCGCAGATCAAGCCGGAATCGCTGTAGCGCCGCGGTGCGGTGGTTCCAAACCGCGGCGCCGTCGTGCTAATTGCAGCAGTTCAAAACTCCTGCCACTCCTGCGTATCGCTGCCCGCTACTTTTAGTTGACGGGTGGCAGGCAACGGTTTTCCTTTCGTGCGCGTCGTTTTGGCCGGTAAACGAGTCACGCTCGCCGCCGGTTTCGCGGGTTTCTCCGCCATCTCGACACTGTGGTTCAGCCGGAATACCGACACCGCCTGCGCGAGCGCCTGCGCCTGTTCCTGCATCGACTCCGCCGCTGCCGCAGCCTCTTCCACCAGCGCCGCGTTCTGCTGCGTCACCTGGTCCATCTGCGTAATCGCCGTATTCACCTGCTCGATCCCGTCCGACTGCTCCCGCGACGCCGCCGTGATCTCGCTCATGATGTCCGTCACGCGCTTTACCGACGACACGATCTCTTCCATCGTCTTGCCTGCTTCGTCTACGAGCTTCGAGCCGTTCTCTACTTTGTTCACCGAGTCGCCGATCAGCGATTTGATCTCTTTCGCCGCCGCCGCGCTTCTCTGCGCGAGGTTGCGAACTTCCGTTGCCACCACTGCAAAGCCGCGGCCCTGTTCGCCGGCTCTGGCGGCTTCAACCGCCGCGTTCAATGCAAGGATGTTGGTCTGGAACGCAATGCCGTCGATCACGCTGATGATGTCCACGATCTTCTTCGAGCTCTCGTTGATCGAGGCCATCGTGACCACCACTTGCGAGACCACATTGCCGCCTTTGACCGCCACATCCGACGCGCCGGCCGCGAGTTGATTCGCCTGCTTCGCGTTTTCCGCATTCTGCTTCACCGTGCTGGTCAGCTCTTCCATCGAGGAAGCCGTCTCTTCGAGGCTCGATGCCTGCTCTTCCGTCCTCTGGCTCAAGTCCGCGTTGCCGCTCGCGATCTGCTTCGAACCCGAGGAAATCGACTCGGTGCCGCTCCTCACGTTGCCCACGATTTTCTGCAGACTCTCGTTCATGTCTTTCAACGCCTGCAACAGGATGCCGGTTTCGTCGCCGGTTTCAACGTTGATTTCGCTGGTGAGATCGCCGGCCGCGACGCGCTGAGCGACGCCTACCGCCACATTGAGCGGCCGCGTGATGCTGCGCGTGACCCAGTAAGCGACGGCGCAGGCCAGCAGCATCGCGAGCGCGGAGAAGCCTAGCATCAAATTTCGCGCGTCATGGTATTCGTCGGCGGCTTGTTGTCCTTGCGCTTCCATCTGGCCGCCCAGGAACTCGATCAACTCATCGAGGCTTTTTTCGTAAGCGAGCCGCGCCTGCGCGCCGGTGCCGAGCAAAACGGTTTTGGCTTCGTCTTTCTTGTTTTCACCCACCAGGCGGATAAATTCGATTTGCGCCGCAACGTATTTTTCGCGCCTGTCCATCACGACTTTAAAGAGTTGCTTGCCTTTTTCCGCCGAGAGAATCTTCTGCAATTTCTCCAGTTCGGCCTTGATCCGGCCGCGCGCGGTCTCGATTGCGGTGATTTCTTTTTTGACCGATTCCGGCTCCGGACTGATCAGCATGTTGCGCATGGCGAGGCCGATCTGGTTCACGCCGTCGATCGCATTGTGCGCGAGCACCGTCTTCGGATAACGGTCCGAGACCACGAGGTTGGTGCCGTCGTTGAGTTGGCTCAATTTCACGATCCCGACCGCGGTCATGCCGAACAGCAACACGAGCACCACGCCGAATCCGAGCGCCAGGCGGACGCCGACTTTCATATTGGCAAGGGAGAACATTTGAGTTTCCTTTAAAGAGGTAGATTGAACCGCGTTCGTTCGGTGATTACTGAAGCGCCGCCGATTCCAGCAACGCCATATCGGCGCCGCTCAGCAGTTTTTCGATATCCATCAGGATCAGCATGCGTTCGTCGACAGTGCCGAGCCCGATGATGTACTGCGTGTTGAGCGAACCGCCGAATTCCGGGGCCGGGCGCACTTGATCGTGCGTCAGCGTCAGCACGTCGGAGACGCCGTCCACCACCATGCCGACCACCCGCCCCGCGACATTCAGGATGATCACGACCGTCAACGGGGTGTATTCCGGCGTGCCGAGGTTGAACTTGATGCGCATGTCGACGATCGGCACGATGATGCCGCGCAAGTTGATCACGCCTTTGATGTAAGCCGGCGCATTGGCGATATGCGTCACCGCTTCGTAGCCGCGGATCTCCTGGACCTTCAGGATTTCCACGCCGTATTCTTCCTTGCCAAGGCGCAAAGTAAGAAACTCGCCGCCCGCGCCGTGCGCCTCATGGGCAGGATTGCCGTCATCTGTCGCACGTGCAGTTTGCATGTCTGTATCCTTTTTCCTAAGTTGCCGATCAGAATTCGTTCCACTCGCCGGTTTGCGCATCGCCGCCGGCGACTTTCGCCGGCGCGAGCCGTTTGGCGGGCGCCGTCCGGGGTGCTTTTGCGGGCAGCCGCGTTACGTTGGCGGGACGTCCGGCGCCGCGCCGTTCGACGGGTGCCGTCTTCGCAAGCGATGCCCCTGCGAGCTTGAATACCGAGACTGCCTGCGCCAGCGCCTGCGCCTGGTTCTGCATCGATTCCGAAGCTGCGGCTGCTTCTTCGACAAGCGCTGCGTTCTGCTGGGTAACCTGATCCATCTGCGTGATGGCCTGGTTCACCTGCTCGATTCCGCTCGATTGCTCCTGCGAAGCCGCCGTGATCTCGCTCATGATGTCGGTCACGCGCTTCACCGAGCCGATAATTTCTTTCATCGTTTCGCCCGCGTGGTCGACCAGCTTGGCGCCGGATTCGACTTTTTCGACCGAATCGCCGATCAGCGTTTTGATTTCCTTGGCCGCCGCCGCGCTTCTTTGCGCGAGATTCCTGACCTCGGTCGCGACGACCGCGAAGACGCGGCCCTGTTCGCCTGCGCGCGCCGC
>CAZEAX010000263.1:0-6986 GCA_964510405.1 uncultured Streptomyces sp.
CGAGATGTGGCGCGACATCTGTATTGCCAACCGCGATGCCATCCTCGCTGCGCTCGACGGTTATCTCTCCGATCTCGAAGCCGTCCGCGGCATGGTCGAGGCGAGCGACGGGTCGGCGCTGACCGCGAAATTCGCCGCCGCGCGCGGCGCGCGCGCGAAATGGATCAAGCCGCAATGAGTAGCGTTGTATTCATCGTTAACTGCGGCTGAGCGGAATTCATCGTGGATTATCTCGATCTCGCACCGGTGCGGCGGGCCAGCGGCACCGTCAAGCTGCCGGGGTCGAAAAGCATCTCCAACCGAATCCTGCTGCTCGCGGCGCTGGCCGAAGGCGAAACGCGCATTCACGACGTGCTGGATTCGGACGACACCCGCTACATGCTCGATGCGTTGCGCAAACTCGGCATCGAATGGGCGAAGGAAGAAGCGCAGGTGCTGCGCGTGCGCGGCGCGCGCGGTGTTTTTCCCAACAAGCGTGCCGAGTTGTTCCTCGGCAATGCCGGTACTGCTTTCCGCCCGTTGACCGCGGTACTCGCACTTTGCGGCGGCGAGTATCGATTGGACGGGGTTGCGCGCATGCACGAGCGGCCGATCGGCGACCTCGTCGCCGCACTCGGGACACTGGGTGCCGATATCGAGTATCCCGGCACCGCCGGTTATCCGCCGCTCGCGATTCATCCGGGCAAAATCCGCGCCGGCGCGGAAGTGAAAATTCGCGGCGATGTGTCGAGCCAGTTTCTGACTGCATTGTTGATGAGCCTGCCGCTCCTGGGGGCGCGCACGCAGGTGAAAGTCGAAGGCGAACTTGTTTCTAAACCTTACGTGGATATCACGCTCAACATGATGCGGCGGTTCGGCGTCGACGTGGCGCGCGACGAATGGAGCACGTTCATGGTGCCGGAATCCGCGCGCTACCAAAGTCCCGCCGAAATTTATGTAGAAGGTGACGCGTCGACCGCGTCGTATTTTCTCGCCGCCGGCGCGATCAGCGGGCTGACCGGCGGCGGGCCGGTGCGCGTCGAGGGCGTTGGGCAGGCGAGCATCCAGGGCGACGTGCGTTTTGTCGATACGTTGCGCGACATGGGCGCCGCAATCGAGCTTGGTGCGAACTGGATTTCCGCCACTGCCGGTCCCGTCGCCATGCGCGCGCGCAAGCTGCGCGCAATCGACGCGGACTTCAATCACATTCCCGATGCGGCGATGACTGTTGCCATGCTCGCGCTGTTTGCCGACGGCGTCAGCACCTTGCGCAATATCGGCAGCTGGCGCGTCAAGGAAACCGACCGCATCGCGGCGATGGCGACTGAACTCCGGAAAGTCGGCGCTGAAGTCGAGGAGGCCGCCGATAGTCTGAAAATCACACCGCCATCCACACTGTTGCCGGCAACGATCGACACCTATGACGACCATCGCATGGCCATGTGTTTTTCGCTCGTCGCGCTCGGCGGCGTAAAAGTGCGCATCAATGATCCGGGCTGTGTGGCGAAAACTTTCCCGGATTATTTCAGCGTGCTGGCCGGTATTTCGGAGCGCTGACGCGTGACGCGCAACATCGTGCCGGTGATCGCGATTGATGGTCCGTCGGCTTCCGGCAAGGGCACGGTCGCCCAGTTGGTGGCGCGGCGCCTTGGTTTCCACTATCTCGACAGCGGAGCGCTCTATCGGCTCGTCGGCTTGGCCGCGCAACGGGCGCAGGTGAGCACCTCTGACGAGCTGCATGTAGCTGAGCTCGCGGCAGGTTTGGACGCGAGGTTTGAAAACGGTGAGATATATTTAAATCAAGAACTTGTGACTGATTCTTTACGTTCAGAAGAAGCTGGCGCAGCAGCTTCGGAAGTGGCAGCCCTGGCCACTGTTCGCCAAGCCTTGCTATTGCGCCAGCGCGCTTATCGCGGTCCGCCCGGGTTGGTGGCGGATGGGCGCGACATGGGGTCGGTCGTATTCCCCGACGCCGTGCTCAAAATCTACCTGACTGCCGACGCGGGGGAGCGGGCAAAACGGCGTTATAAACAGTTGATAGGTAAAGGAATGGATGCTAATATGGCCGCCCTTTTGCAGGATATTCAGGCACGCGACGACCGCGACAGCGGACGCACGATCGCCCCCCTGCAAAAGAGTAGCGACGCCATATTGCTCGATACGACGAACCTGTCGATAGACGACGCCGTAAACGAGGTGCTGGCGCGTTACGCAACAGCAACACGGGTGCCATGAAGCTGCCAGGCGCATGGCGTTTACTAATCAACCCCGTTGAAATAACGGGTTAATTTCAGGCCTAACGTGCAAACAATGACAACCGCTTCCTCCTCCGCAGCCCCCGAATCCTTTGCCGCGCTATTCGAGGAAAGCCTCGCGCGCAAAGAAATGCGGATCGGCGAGGTCATCACCGCCGAAGTGATTCGCGTCGACGCCAACCATGTCGTCGTAAACGCAGGATTAAAATCGGAAAGTTACATACCCTCCGAAGAATTTCGCAACGACCGCGGCGAGATTGAAGTAAAACCTGGCGATTTCGTCCAGGTCGCGATCGACGCGCTCGAAGACGGCTTCGGCGAAACGCGCCTGTCGCGCGACAAGGCCAAGCGTCTCGCGGCCTGGATGGATCTCGAGCAGGCGCTCGAGAAGAGCACCGTTGTCGAAGGACTGATCAACGGCAAGGTCAAGGGCGGCCTCACCGTGATGGTGAACGGCATCCGCGCATTCCTGCCCGGTTCGCTCGTCGACATCCGTCCGGTCAAAGACACGTCACCGTACGAAAACAAGGTGATGGAGTTCAAGGTCATCAAGTTGGACCGCAAGCGCAACAACGTCGTGGTCTCGCGCCGCGCGGTGCTCGAAGCGTCGCAGGGCGCGGAGCGCCAGGCGCTGCTGTCGAGCCTCACCGAAGGCGCGGTCGTCAAAGGCATCGTCAAGAACATCACCGACTACGGCGCGTTCGTTGATCTGGGCGGCATCGACGGCCTCTTGCACATCACCGACCTCGCCTGGCGCCGCGTCAAGCATCCGTCGGAAGTGCTCGCGGTCGGCGATGAAGTCGAAGCCAAGGTATTGAAGTTCGACCAGGAAAAGAACCGCGTTTCGCTCGGCATGAAACAACTGGGCGAAGATCCGTGGGTCGGTCTCTCGCGCCGTTATCCGCAGGGCACGCGTCTCTTCGGCAAAGTCAGCAACCTCACCGACTACGGCGCGTTCGTCGAAATCGAGCAGGGCATCGAAGGGCTGGTGCACGTATCCGAAATGGACTGGACCAACAAGAACGTGCATCCGTCGCGCGTCGTCGCGCTGGGCGACGAAGTCGAGGTGATGGTGCTCGAAATTGACGAGGACCGTCGCCGCATTTCGCTGGGCATGAAACAGTGCCTGCCGAATCCGTGGGAAGAGTTCTCGATGAATTCCAAGAAGGGCGACAAGGTCAAGGGCCAGATCAAATCGATCACCGACTTCGGCGTGTTCATCGGGCTTGCCGGCAATATCGACGGCCTCGTGCACCTGTCCGATCTCTCGTGGAGCCTGCCCGGCGAAGAAGCCGTGCGCAACTACAAGAAGGGTGATGAGACCGAAGCCATGGTGCTGTCGATCGACGTCGAGCGCGAACGTATTTCTCTCGGCATCAAGCAACTCGACGGCGATCCGTTTACGGGCTACGTATCGACCAACGACAAAAACAGCATCGTCAAAGGCACCGTGAAGTCGATCGATGCGAAAGGCGCCGTGATTGCGCTTGAAGGCGACGTCGAAGGCTATCTGCGCGCGTCGGAAGTTGCGCGCGACCGCGTCGAGGACATTCGCACGCATCTGAAGGAAGGCGATGCGGTCACCGCGATGATCATCAACATCGACCGCAAGAACCGCACGATCAACCTGTCGATCAAGGCCAGGGACATGGCGGAAGAGTCGAATGCAATGCAGAAAATGGCGGCGGACAAGCCCGCCAACGCCGGTACCACCAGTCTCGGCGCATTGCTCAAAGCGAAGATGGACACTGCCAACACCGGTCAATAAGAACAAGGGGACGCAACGATCATGACGAAGTCCGAGTTGATCGCGAAGCTGGCGGCGCGCTACCCCCAGCTGGTGGCGAAAGACGCCGAGCTTGCGGTAAAGATGGTGCTCGATGCGATGGGCAAAAGCCTGTCGGAAGGGCAGCGCATCGAGATCCGCGGGTTCGGCAGTTTCGGCCTGAACTACCGTCCGCCGCGGACCGGTCGCAATCCCAAATCAGGCGACAAAGTGCAGGTACCGGCGAAATACGTGCCGCACTTCAAGGCCGGCAAGGAATTGCGCGAACGCGTCGATTTCAAGAAGTAATTGCGGCGGAAACGAGTCCGTGCGGCATCATCGAAAGATAATGCCGCTTTTTTTTGCCCGCATCCGCGATGAGCGACGGGTGGCGACGCGGGGCCGAAGGATCTGAATATGCGAAAACTGCTTGGGTTGATCAAGACGGCGGCGGGGGTGGCGATCTTCCTGCTGCTGCTGGGATTCGCCGTTAAAAACAGCGACAGCGTCGCCATGCGGTATTTCCTCGGGCTCGAGTGGCATGCGCCGCTGGTGCTCATGCTGTTCGCCTTCTTCGCCGCGGGCGCCGCCCTGGGTGTTTCGGCGAGCCTCATGATCATGGTCAGGCAACGGCGCGAAATTCTCGGCCTCAAGCGCGAAATCCGCGGCCTGACGCGCGTGTCGGGCGTGCCGGCCCTGGTGGAATCGATTTAGTCGCAGACTCAGGGATCGGCGCCTCACGCAATGGAAATCGAATACTGGTGGTTGCTCGCATTGCCGCTTTTCTTCGCGCTGGGCTGGCTCGCGGCGCGCATCGACATCAAGCATCTCGTGTCGGAATCGCGCGCGTTGCCGCGCTCGTATTTCAAGGGTCTTAATTTCCTGCTCAACGAGCAGCCCGACAAGGCGATCGAGGCATTCATCGAAGTCGTCAAAGTGGAACCCCAGACCATCGAACTGCATTTTGCGCTGGGCTCGCTCTTTCGCCGGCGCGGCGAGGTCGAACGCGCGATCCGCATGCATCAGAACCTGGTGGAGCGCGCGGACCTGCCGCAGCAACAGAAGCTGGACGCCTTGTTCGAACTCGCGCAGGATTATCTGAAAGCCGGACTGCTGGATCGTGCCGAGGAACTGTTCGCGAAACTGAAGGGCAGCCCGCACGAAGAGGCCGCGCTGAAGTACCTGCTGGAAATTTACGAACAGGAAAAGGACTGGCAGAAGGCGGTCGAAATCGCGCAGCAACTCGAGACGGTGACGGGCCAGTCGCATCAGAAGGAAATCGCCAATTTTTATTGCGAGATGGCGAGCCGCGAAATCATGGATTCGCGCCCGGAATCCGCGCGGCCGTTTCTCGAGCGCGCGCTTGCTCATCACCGGCTGTGCGTGCGCGCCAACGTGCTGCTCGGCGATCTTGAACTCGCGCTGAACCGCCATGAAGCCGCGATCGATGCGTGGAAGCGCATCGAGATGCAGAATCCCGACTATCTTGCGCTGGTTGCCGAGCGGCTGATCGGCGCGTACAAGCAGCTCGACAAGGCGCAGGAAGGTCTCAATCTTCTGCGCGGCTTCCTCGGCAAATACCCGTCGCTCGACGTGCTGAACGTGGTGTTCACGTGCATCCTCGACCAGCAGGGCGCCGAGCCCGCATATCAACTGGTGCGTGATGAGATGCGCCGCAGTCCGACTTTGCTCGGTCTGGACAAGTTGCTCGAAGCGCAATTGCTCGATGCGCCGGTCCAGCGCCGCCAGGACCTGGAACTCGTCAAGAATCTCGTGCATCAGCACACGCGCACGCTCGCGATGTTCAAATGCGACAATTGCGGATTCCGCGCGCGCCAGTATTACTGGCACTGTCCGGCGTGCGGCGAATGGGAAACGTACTCGCCGCGGCGCGCTGAAGAAAAAGGGCTGCCGGCATGAACGATCCACGCGTCATCGTTGCGCTCGATTTTGCACAAGCCGAACAGGCGCTGGCGTTTGCCGCCCGCGTCAAGCCGCAGTCGTGCCGGTTGAAGGTCGGCAAGGAATTGTTTACGGCGGCGGGCCCGGCGCTGATTGAAACACTGATGCAACAGGATTTTGAGATATTTCTGGATTTGAAATTTCACGACATTCCCAACACCGTGGCAGGCGCGTGCAAGGCGGCGGCGCATCTGGGCGTGTGGATGCTCAACGTGCACGCGCTGGGCGGGCGCGCGATGCTGGAAGCGGCGCGCGATGCGGTCGCCGCGGCCAGGCGGCCGCCGCGGTTGATCGCGGTGACCGTGTTGACGAGCATGGGCGCCAGGGACATGCGGGAAGTCGGAATCGAGGGTGAACCGGCGGCGGCGGCGCTGCGGCTGGCGAAACTTGCGCAGGCGAGCGGGCTCGACGGGGTTGTGTGTTCCGCGCAGGAGGCGGCGCTGTTGAAACGCGAATGCGGGAGCGAATTCTGCCTCGTGACGCCGGGCATCCGGTTGGCGGGCGGCGCCAATGACGATCAGCAGCGCGTGATGACGCCCGCGACCGCCATAGGCGCCGGCGCGGATTACCTCGTAATAGGCCGTCCCGTCACTCAGGCGGCGAATCCGGTCGCCGTTCTGGAGTCGATCAACCGCGAAATCGAAGGGCTGCGCAAAGCATGAAAATAACGATCATCGGCACCGGTTATGTCGGGCTCGTGTCCGGCGCGTGTCTCGCGGAACTGGGCAACGACGTGATGTGCCTCGACGTCGATGCCGCCAAGATCGCACAGCTGAAGCGCGGCGAAATCCCGATCTACGAGCCGGGACTGGAACCGCTGGTCAAACGCAACGCCGGGGCCGGCCGCCTGCATTTCACGACGGACGTTGCCGAGAGCGTGGCGCACGGGCAGGTGCAGTTCATCGCAGTCGGCACGCCGCCGGACGAAGACGGCTCCGCAGACTTGCAGTACGTGATTGCCGCGGCGCGCGCGATCGGCCGCCACATGAACGAATACCGGCTGGTGGTCGACAAGTCGACGGTCC
>CAZEAX010000264.1:0-6949 GCA_964510405.1 uncultured Streptomyces sp.
TGAAACTCATCAAACTCAAGAACGTTACCGCGTTGCTCAATGCCTGTGACGCGGGACGCGAGGGTGAACTGATTTTTCGTTACATCGCAAGTTACGCCAAAACCACGAAACCGGTTGAGCGCTTGTGGTTGCAATCGATGACACCGGCTTCAATCCGCGACGGCTTCGCACATTTGCGCAGCGACAAGGAAATGCTACCACTCGCCGATGCGGCGGTCTGCCGCTCCGAAGCCGACTGGCTGGTTGGCATCAACGCCACGCGGGCGATGACCGCCTTCAATTCCAAGTCGGGCGGATTTCATCTGACGACGGTCGGCCGCGTGCAAACGCCAACACTCGCTATCCTGGTCGAGCGTGAAGAGAAGATCAAAAAATTCGTATCGCGCGACTACTTTGAAGTGCACGCGACATTCGCCTGCAAAGCCGGCGAATATACTGGTCGCTGGTTCGACGAAAAATTTAGCAGGGACAAAAAATCCGAAGACGGCGATATCCGGCCCGAGCGCCTGTGGGACCGGGCGCGCGCCGACGCGGTCCGAGCCAGGTGCGCGGGAAAAAGCGGCGTGGTGGAAGAGGAAAGCAAACCCACCACCCAGCAGTCGCCGTTGTTGTATGACTTGACCAGCCTGCAACGCGACGGCAACGCGCGTTTCGGCTTCTCCGCGAAAACGACATTGTCGATCGCACAGGCCTTGTACGAAAAGCACAAGGTGCTTACCTATCCGCGTACCGATTCGCGTGCGTTGCCGGAAGACTATCTGCCTACGGTCACTGCGGCGATGCGGGAGCTCGACAAACCTTATCAGCCGTTCGTCAAACAAATTCTCGCCAACAAATGGGTGCGCCCGAACAAGCGCATTTTCAACAACGCGAAAATCTCGGACCACTTCGCGATCATCCCCACGTCCATCGTGCCGAAGCATCTCTCCGAGGCCGAGGCCAAGATATACGATCTGGTAACCAAGCGGTTTCTCGCCGTATTTTTTCCGCCGGCCGAATTTCAGATCACCACCCGCATCACCCGCGTCGAGAACGAGCCGTTCAAGAGCGAGGGCAAGATCATGGTGAACGCGGGCTGGCTGCAGATCTACGGCAAGGAAGCCGAGACCGACGATGCGCCGGCGCTGGTGCCGGTCGTCGCGAAGGAATCGCCGCGGGTCGCCGGTATCAACGTCGCCGCGCTGCAAACCAAACCGCCGGCGCGTTACTCGGAAGCCACGTTACTGTCGGCCATGGAAGGCGCGGGCAAATTGATCGAAGACGAAGAGTTACGCGATGCGATGCGGGCCAAGGGACTCGGCACGCCGGCCACGCGGGCGACCATCATCGAAGGGCTGATTTACGAACGTTACGTGCACCGTACCGGCCGCGAGTTGCAGCCAACAGCCAAGGCATTCTCGCTGATCACCCTGCTGCGCGGGCTCGAGATCGCCGAGTTAAGCTCGCCCGAGCTGACCGGCGAATGGGAGTACAAGCTCGCCCAGATCGAACACGGCAAGCTGTCGCGCGATAAATTCATGCGAGAAATCGCCGACATGGTGCGTCGAATGGTCAAGCACACCAAGGAACACGAGAGCGACACCGTGCCCGGGGATTTCTCGACGCTGACGACGCCATGTCCGAAGTGCGGCGGCGTGGTCAAGGAAAATTACAAGAAATTCCAGTGCCAGAAGTGCGACTTTGCATTATGGAAAATACTCGCTGGCCGCCAGCTGGAGCCCGCTGAAGTCGAAGAACTCATCACCAAAGGCAGCGTGGGCCCGCTGCAAGGCTTTCGCAGCCGCATGGGTAAACCGTTCATCGCCGTAATCAAGCTGAGCCCCGATTTCAAAACCGAGTTTGACTTCGGCCAGAGCGGCGCCGATGCGGATGCGGAGCCCGTCGATTTTTCCGGCCAGGAAGCGCTCGGCGCGTGTCCCAAATGCGGCGGCCGCGTTTTTAGCCGCGGTGTCGCCTATATCTGCGAGAAAGCGACAGGCCCCTCGCGGACCTGCGATTTTCGCTCAGGTAAGATCATTCTGCAGCGTCCGATTGAAACCGAGCAAATGCAAAAGCTCCTGACAACCGGCAAGAGCGATCTGTTGCACCGCTTCATTTCCAAGAAAGGCCGTCCGTTCTCGGCATTTCTGACGCGCGGCGAAGACGGCAAAGTCACTTTCGAATTTGCCCCGCGCGAACCCAAGGCGGCAAAGGCCAAAACGCCGGCCAAAGCGAAGAAGGCCGCTGCCTGATCCGCTCAGACGTCCAGGTTGCGCACGCCTAGCGCATTGGTTTCGATAAAGGCGCGGCGCGGTTCCACCAGATCCCCCATCAGCGTCGTAAAGATTTCGTCCGCTGATATCGCATCCTCGATCTGCGCGCGCAGAAGCCTGCGAACCTTGGGATCCATCGTGGTTTCCCACAATTGGGACGGGTTCATTTCGCCCAGGCCTTTATAGCGCTGGATTCCCATGCTTTTCTTGACCTCGTCGAGCAGCCAGTTGAGCGCGTCCTTGACGTCGCTCACCAGATGCTTATGCTCGCCGCGCTTCACATACGCGCCGGCGCCGAGCAGGCCTTGCAGCACGTGGGCCGTTGTCTTGATCTGCTCATAGTCGCCACTCTGGATGAAGTCCGCGTCGAGCGCCGTTTGGTGCAGGTTGCCGTGCTGGGTGCGTTTGATGACGAGCAGATGGCGCTCGGTTTTCTCGTCGTATCTCGGCTCGATTTTGACGCCTTCGGCAACCAGGGCGGCCGTCAGTCGCGCGGCGCTTTGCGCCGCGGCATTTTCGTCGCCCAAATCGATGTCCGGGTTCACGAGCAACGCCTGCAAAACCGCCGGATCGATCAGTCTACTCAGGCGATCGATCACCGCCTCTGCCAGAAAGTACTGTTTCGCCACCTGGGCCAGCGATTCCTTGGTCAACGGCGGCGCATCAGTGCCCGGAAAAAGCTCGGCATCGTCCAACGCGAGCTTGAGCAGATGTTCTTTCAGCTCGTGTTCGTCCTTGATATAGCGCTCGCTTTTGCCGTGCTTGACCTTGTAGAGCGGGGGTTGCGCAATATAAATGTGGCCGCGCTCGAACAGTTCCGGCATCTGCCGGTAAAAGAAAGTCAGCAGCAACGTCCGGATATGGGAGCCGTCCACGTCCGCGTCTGTCATGATAATGATGCGGTGATAACGCAGTTTGTCGGCGTTGTATTCGTCCTTGCCGAAACCGCAACCCAACACGTTGATCAGGGTCGTGATTTCCTGCGACGACAGGAGTTTGTCGAAGCGCGCTTTCTCGACGTTCAGAATTTTGCCTTTGAGCGGCAAGATCGCCTGGAACTTGCGATCCCGGCCCTGCTTGGCCGAGCCGCCCGCCGAATCGCCCTCGACGATATAAAGCTCGCACTGGGCGGGGTCTTTTTCCTGGCAATCTGCGAGCTTGCCCGGCAAGCCCAGCGAATCAAGCACGCCTTTGCGGCGCGTCATTTCGCGCGCTTTGCGCGCGGCCTCGCGCGCGCGCGCCGCTTCGATGATCTTGGTCGTGATCATCTTCGCGTCATTCGGGCTTTCGAGCAAAAACTCATTTAACTTGGCCGAGATGATTTCCTGAACGACCGGCTGCACCTCGCTCGATACCAGCTTGTCCTTGGTTTGCGAAGAAAACTTGGGTTCCGGCACTTTGACCGAAAGCACGCAGGTCAGGCCTTCGCGCATATCGTCACCCGAGGTCTCGACCTTGGCCCTTTTGGCCAATTCGTTCTGCTCGATAAAGCTGTTGAGCGTGCGCGTCATCGCCGCGCGCAACGCGGTCAGATGCGTGCCGCCATCGCGTTGGGGTATGTTGTTGGTAAAGCACTGCACGGATTCCGCGTAAGAATCGTTCCACTGCATCGCCACTTCGACCGTAATGCCTTCTTTCGAGCCTTCGGCATAAAATATTTTCTGGTGCAGCGCCGATTTGCTGCGGTTCATGTACTCGACGAACCCTTTTACGCCGCCCGTAAACGAGAAATTCTCCTGCTTGCCCGAGCGTTGATCGATCAACGCAATTTTTACGCCGTTATTCAGGAACGACAGTTCGCGCAGCCGCTTTGCCAGGATGTCGTGGTGATACTCGATCAGTATGAAGGTGGCTTTGCTGGCGAGGAAATGCACCTCGGTGCCGCGTTTTTCGGTCTTGCCGGTTTCTTTGAGCGGCGCCACCGGCACGCCGTCGCGAAACTCCATCTGGTAGCTTTTGCCGTCGCGGCGTATGGTCAATCGCAGCCACTCCGAAAGCGCATTGACGACCGAGACGCCGACCCCATGCAGGCCGCCCGAAATCTTGTAAGAGTTGTTGTCGAACTTTCCGCCGGCGTGCAATTCGGTCATGACGATTTCAGCCGCGCTGCGCTTCTGCTCGTCGTCGTTTTTTATCTCGGTCGGAATGCCGCGCCCGTTGTCCTGGACGCTGATGGAATTGTCAGGATGGATGGTGATCGTTATCTCGTCACAATGACCGGCGAGCGCCTCGTCGATCGCGTTATCGACGACTTCAAACACCATGTGATGCAGGCCCGTACCGTCGCTGGTATCGCCGATATACATGCCGGGGCGCTTGCGAACCGCCTCAAGACCTTTCAAAACCTTGATGCTGTCGGCATCGTAATCATCATTGTGGTGGGAGGCCGGCTGGTTTTCGTCTGTCATGGTCTTCGCTAAAAACGTTACTCAATACCCGCTCAAATTAAGCTGAAGCGGGACGTAATCGAAAAAACGCTGGTCTTGAATTAAATCCTCATCGGCATTACGACATACCTGAAATCAGGATCCTCGCTGATCGTGATCAATACGCTGCTGTTGGCGTCGCCAAATGAGCAAGTCACTTTTTCGCTCGACAAATTAGCCAGCACGTCGAGCAGGTAAGTTACGTTGAAACCAATATCCAACGCTTCGCCGGAATAGGTTATTTCGATTTCCTCGAAAGCTTCTTCCTGCTCGGTGTTGGTGCACGAAATCCGCAACTGGCCATCGGTCAGCGTCCAGCGTACCCCGCGGAATTTCTCATTCGACAAGATGGCGACGCGCTGTAAAGCCTGCTGGAGAATACTCCGTTCGATCAGGAAATGCTTCTGGTAATTGGTCGGAATGACGCGCGTGAAATCCGGAAACTTACCATCGACGACCTTGCTGACGAGCTCAACGTCCTGAATGCCGAACTTCACCTGGGTGGGCGCTAATTCGACGCTTACGTCGTCGTCACTGTCGCCCAATAGCTTTACCAGCTCCTGCACGGCCTTGCGCGGCAAAATGACTTCCAGCGGCTCCACCGCTTGGGAGAGCTTCATGCTCGCGTACGCAAGCCGGTGCCCGTCGGTGGCCACGACCTTCAGCACGTCGCCATTGAGAACGAGCAACATCCCGTTCAGGTAATAACGAATGTCCTGCTGCGCCATTGCATATTGCACAAGCAATAATAGCGACTTGAACGCCTTCTGCGGCAAGTTTATTTTTATTGCGGCCGCGGCAGCCGCGGGCAACTTCGGAAAATCTTCCGCAGGCAAAGTTTGCAGGGTAAAACGGCTTTTGCCCGACTTCACCAGCAAGCGGTTGTTTTGCGCTTCCAAACCGATATCCGCCTGCTCTGGAAGTGCGCGCAGAATGTCCTGAAGTTTGCGCGCAGAAGTGGTCACCGCATATTTGTCAGCACCTTTCTGCGAATTCCCGAAACTTGTGGAGACTTGGATTTCCAGATCTGTCGCGAGCAAATGCAAACGATCATTGACTTGTTCGATCAAAACATTCGACAAGATCGGCAACGTATGACGTTTCTCTACGATGCCAGTCACGGCCTGCAGCGGTTTTAACAAGTTGTCCCGCTTGGTCTGTACTAGTTTCATAGTTTATATATCCTAATAGTAATAATTACAGTCGCCTTTTTTGTGGATAAGTCGATACACATAGGTTGACTGCGACTCTTCAGGCATTTTTGGTATCAATAAGGCGCGTGATACCGTGTGGATAATTTGTTGGTGAATATTGCAAAGTTTCTGAATCCGTTCTTATGCACAAGTTGAACGACAGTTATTAGCCGCGCAGAACCTTGAGCAGCGAATCAAAATCCCTGGTTATTTCGTGACTGGTGGTTTTCAATGCTGCAATTTTGCGGCACGCATGCAGCACGGTCGTATGGTCACGGCCGCCAAATGCCTCGCCGATATCCGGCAGGCTTAGATGGGTCAGTTCCTTAGCGAGGGCCATTGCAACCTGGCGTGGCCGTGCAATATTCCGGCTGCGTTTCTTGGAATACATTTCCGAGACCTTGATCTTGTAGTAATCGGCGACGGTCTTTTGAATATTGTCGATCGAAATTTGTCGGCTTTGGAGGGCAAGTAGGTCTTTCAGGGCATCGCGGCACAGGTCAACCGAAATGGGGCGGCCGGAAAAGCGCGAGTAGGCCAGTATCCGTTTCAAGGCGCCCTCAAGCTCGCGAATGTTGGATTGGCTGTGGGTCGCGATAAAGAATGCCACCGTTTCGTCGAGCACCACGTTTTCGGCCTCGGCTTTTTTGAGCAGAATGGCAACCCTCATCTCAAGTTCGGGTGGTTCCACTGCCACGGTCAGTCCCCACGCGAAACGTGAAATCAAGCGGTTTTCAATTCCGGGGATCTCGCGCGGGTAAGTATCGCAGGTGATCACGACCTGTTTGCGTGATTCAATCAGCGCGTTGAATGCGTAGAAAAACTCTTCCTGGGTGCGGCTTTTGCCGCTGAAAAACTGAATGTCGTCGATCAACAGCAAATCGAGCGAATGGTAGTAGCGCTTGAAATCGTCGAATGATTTGTGCTGGTATGCGCGCACCACGTCTGACACATATTGTTCGGCGTGGATATAACGTATCCGGCTTTGCGGATTGCGCTGCAGGAGCAGGTTGCCTATCGCGTGGATAAGATGGGTCTTGCCGAGTCCGACGCCGCCGTAGACGAATAAAGGGTTGTA
>CAZEAX010000265.1:0-6943 GCA_964510405.1 uncultured Streptomyces sp.
CTCGTCGATCAGGCGACGCGCGCGGCCAACGCGGTCGCCGAAACCGACTGCGCGCTGATGACGATCAACCGCCGGCAGTTTCTCAAGCTGGTGCAGAACAATCCGGAGTTCGGGTTGTCGCTGCTGAAGGTGCTCGGCCAGCGGTTGCAGGCGACGACGGGACAGCCGAAGTAGTTGTTTCCGGGGGCAGCCAGGTAAACGGCAGCGCTCGCTGAATTTCCGAATTCGATCCGCATCAAATTCGATGCGCATTTTTCACAGGAGAACACCCATGAACAAAAACCGGACGCTGCGCCGCGACTTTCTTAAAATCGGCGGCGCTGTCGTTGCCGTGATCCCGCTTCTCGCGATATCCGGCCGCGCCGATGCCGCGACCAATGCGGCCATGCGCACTTCGCTCAAGTACCAGAACAAGCCGAACGGCGACCAGAAGTGCTCCGGCTGCGTGCAGTTCGTGCCCGGGAAGACACCCAAGGCCATGGGCGGATGCAACGCCATAGCGGGCGATACGGAAATATCGCCGGATGGTTATTGCATTGCGTTCGCGAAAAAAGGATAGGATTGTTTCCGGTCGAAGACCTGATCTCATCCTCCCGAACCGTTAGGCGCTTCGCGCTATTCTCTCCTTCCCTTGCCATTTTTAGCGTTCAACGTGCAACAGCGCGGTGCTAAACGTCCTCTTCCCTCGCTTGTGGGGGAAGAGTTAGAGATGGGGGCAACGGGGGAAGGCTGGGATGGGGGCCGCAAAGGACTGAGGTGGGGATGGGTCTGACTAATTCTCCCGGTGGCAGACCCGGTTAATTTAACGAGTCAAGGTTTCCTGGCGAGCAACGCCCGCCACCGCGCAATTTCCGCCTGCAGGAAATTGCCAAATTCCTCCGGCGTGCTGCTCTGCGCGACGAGGCCCATGTCGGTGAAGCGTTTGCGCAGGTCCGGGCTCTCGAGCGCCTTGCCGATTTCGGCGTTGAGCTTCAGCACGATCGCGCGCGGCGTGCGCGCGGGCGCGAACACGCCGCCCCAGCTCGAGAACGAATAGCCGGGCAATATCTCCGCCGCGGCGGGGATGTCCGGAAACGACGGGTTGCGCTGCGGCGTGCTGACCGCGAGCCCGCGCAGAAGACCGCTCCTGATGTGCGGCGCCGCGGCGGCGAGCGGATCGATCATGAACGAAATGCGGTTCGCGATCAGGTCGGGGTGCGCGGCGGTGCTGCCTTTGTACGTTACTTCCGTCATGCCCGGCAGTCCGCCCGCCAGCTGCACCATCAGCAGCGTCGCGAGCTGGTGCGGGCTGCCCGGGCCGGTGATGCCGTAAGTGATCTTGCCGGGATTGTCCTTGATGAACTTGATGAGCTCCGGCAGCGATCGCACCGGCGACTGCCCGCTCACCAGGAACGCATACGGCGTGAGATGCGTGAGCGTAATCGGCGCGAAGTCCTTGAGGGTGTCGAACGGCATGTCCGCCACCATGATCGGATTGATCGACATGTTGGCCGCCGCCTGCAGGAGCGTGTAGCCGTCGGGCTCGGCTTTCGCGACCACGTTCGCGCCGATGATCTGCGACGCGCCGGGACGGTTGTCCACGATCACCGGCTTGCCGAGCGACACCGCGAGCTTCTCGCCCAAGAGGCGCGCGACCAGATCGCTCGGCCCGCCGGTCCCGACGGGCACGATGAAGCGGATGTTCTTCGTAGGGTACGCCGATTGACCGTTCGCCGCGAGCGGAGCGACGGCGATTGCGATTGACGCGATGGCGATCAGCAGGCGATGCATCGTGCTCCTCCACCCGATCTTGTTGTTTTATGCGGGGCCAGGATAGTCCCGATTAACTTTGGCAGGCAATGACAGATTACCGTTGGCGACCTGCCGCCCGCAATTTGAATCCGGTCCCGCTTGCCCGTTTTATATCAAAATGAATATAATACCGCATGAAGCCGGTTACCTGGCTGGGCGACAGCCGAAAAGCCGTGCGGGAATTCCCGGATTAAGCCCGTCAACGCGCCGGCCGCCAGCTTGCGCGCGTGCAGGACGGGCTCGATGCGGACGACTGGAAGCCGATGCCCTCGGTCGGGCTCGGCGTCAAGGAAATCCGCGTTCACGCGCATGGCGAATATCGCGTCATCTTCGTCGCCAGGTTCGCGGAAAGTATTTACGTATTGCACGCCTTCCAAAAAAAGGCCCGCCGCACCCCGCAGCGGGACATAGAGGTTGCGCGGACGCGATTCCGTGCGGTGATCGACCAAAGGAAACGGACATGACAAAACGTGTGAAGGTAGTACGGGGCAGCGGCAACGTGTTTCGGGATCTCGGATTTTCGCCGGGCGAAGCGCATAACCTGCTGCTGCGCTCCCAGTTGATGACGCGTATCGAGCAATTCGTGAAACGCGGCGGCATGACCCAGAAGGATTCCGCGCGCGTCCTGGGCGTATCTCAGCCCCGTCTGAACGATCTGCTCAAGGGGCGAATCGACAAATTCAGCCTCGACGCCCTGGTGAAAATGCTCGGACACGCAAAGCTGCGGGTCGAAATCAAGGTAAATAAAATGCCGTTAAGGAAGGCGGCGTAGGTAATTCGCGCTCGCGCGTGCTGCTCGCCGCCTGATATCACGCGCGCCCACATGCCCGCTCAACCTCTCCCCGCCGGCCGCCCCAACGGCAACTGCTTCGAGCTTGCCGGAGTTTGCCAGACGCGCGGCAACCGCAAGGTGCTCGACGAACTGACGGTCGATCTGCCGGACGGGGAGTTGATCGCGTTGATCGGCCCCAGCGGCGCGGGCAAGACGTCGCTGCTGCGATTGCTGAACCGCCTCGACGATCCGGTTGCCGGCGAAGTGCGGTTTCGCGGGAATGCATTGCTTTCATATCCCGTGCGCTCGCTCCGGCGCCGGATCGGTTTCGTGTTCCAGGCGCCGAGCATGTTTCCCGGCACGGTGGCCGACAATCTTGCGATCGCGCACAGTCTCGGCCGCAATCGCAAGGAAGCGATGGCCGCCGGCCGCGTGCAGGAGGTGCTGCGCATGGTGGAGCTCGATGCCGACTATGCGTCGCGCATTGCGATCGACCTGTCCGGCGGGGAGAAGCAACGCGTCGCGCTCGCGCGCACGTTGATCACGGAGCCCGAAGTGCTGTTGCTCGACGAGCCCACCGCCGCGCTCGATCCCGAAGTTGCGGAGCGGTTGATCCACACGCTGGCGCGGCTGCGCAACGAGACCCAGCTGACCATCGTGATGGTCACGCACCGCCTGTCCGAAGCGAGGACCGCGAGCACCTACACGGTCATGCTCGAAGCAGGGCGCATGATAGAACAGGGCCCGACGGCGCAGATGATTGCCAATCCGGCGCATGAGCGCACGCGCGCCTACATCGCGTCCGGCGGCTGACGACTGATCATCATGCATCCGATAGATATTTCGTGGTTGTCGCTGGCCTCCGCGTTCGCGCTCGTGCTGGTGGCGGTCGCGCTCTCGGCGTGGCAGCGCCTCGGCCTCGGCAAAGGCCTGCTCTTCGGCGCGGTTCGCGCGTCGGTCCAGCTGATCCTCGTCGGCCACGTCCTGCTCTGGCTCTTCGCCACGGACCACTGGTATCCGGTCATCGGGCTCATGTTGTTGATGGTCGTCGTCGCCGCGTTTACGGCGGCGGGCCGCGAGGCGCACAGCGCCACCGATCTCAAGTACCTGCGGACCATCTGCGGGATTGCGATCCTCGTCGGCTCCGCGCTGACCATCGCGTACGTGACGACTGTCATCGTGCCGGTCACGCCGTGGTACAACCCGCGTTACCTGATTCCGCTCTTCGGCATGATCGTCAGCAATTCGATGAACGGCGCAGCACTCGCCGCGGAACGGTTGCAGTCCGAGATGAACGCGGCGCGGCCGGAGATCGAAGCTTATCTCGCGTTGGGCGCGAGCCCGCATCGCGCCGCGAACGAGCCGGTGAGACGCGCGCTCATCGCCGCGATGATACCTGCGGTCAACTCGCTGGCCGTGATCGGCATCGTTTCACTGCCCGGCATGATGACGGGCCAGATCCTCGCCGGCACCGATCCCACACTCGCCGTGCGCTACCAGCTGGTCGTGGCTTTCATGCTCGTCGCCGCGAACGCGATTACGGCGGGAGGGGTTGTGATCTGGTATCGCAAAACATTTTTCTCGCCGGCCGCGCAGTTGCTTCCGCGGGTGCCGGTTTAAAGAACAGGGCATTTTTTCGGCGACCGGGGCGGGCCCCGCCGCAGATGCCGGTCATTGCGGAAGCGTCAGGCGCACCAGATCGTCAACCGTGGGCGCCGCTTCGAGGCCGGCGATCGCGGCAACGAGACGCTCGTACTGTGCGGCCGCGATCGGCAGCGCCGGCAGGAAGCGGCGCAGTTGTGCGGCGTCCTTCGCAAAATCCCACATGAGTTCGCGGCCGTTGTATTCGCCCGTCACATGGCGGCCGTCTTTGAGCCTGAACGTGATGCGCGGCGCGAAGCAGGCGCGCCCGACTTCGCCGATCACCTCCACTTTCTTCTGCAGCGCGGCGACCCGCGCTTTCATCGCCGCGTCCTTATCTGCGCCGAGGCGGTTGAAGTCGTAGTCTTCGAGCACCGGATAGTCGCCGTTGACGACGGTGTACGCGAGCATGTACGTCGTGCGCCCGAACGGGATGCCGTCGAGGACGTGCGGGCGCGGGAAACGCGGCGAAGGATAAAGCGTCTCGAGATAGTTCATTTCCAGCGTGACGTGCTCGATCGCTTCCGGCGTGAGGGCGTGCTGCGCCACGAGTTCGCTCGTCAGCCAGACGACGGGCTGGTTGAAACCCGGCGTCGGGTAGAGCTTGAACTTGACGTCGAGCGTCTCCCACTCTTTGCCGAGCCCGGCGACGACGTCTTCGAAGCGCGCCTTGGGCGGGCCGGTGAACGTGTAGCTCAAATCGCCCTTGTTGTTGCCGGTGAACGCGTTGTAAAAGCCGCCGTCGCCTTCGAGCGCGGTGGGCGCGCCGGCGAAGCCCTGCGCCGCGAGCGTCGCCGCCCACATCCCGTTGCGCGCGGCCTGCGCTTCGGCGAAGTCGGCGTCCACGATGCCCGTGCGCTGGCCCTCGATCAGGCTGCCCGCAAAACTCGCCGCGAGCGCGATCGCATTCATCGTTTGCGCGGCGTCGAGCTCAAGCAGTTTCGCCACCGTCGCGGCGCAGCCGAGAATTCCATACGTCGGGCTCGAGCGATAGCCGCGCGCCTGCGTCGACGGGATGAAATCGCGCGCGACCCGGCATTGCACTTCATAGCCCGCGATGACCGCGGTCAGCAGCTCTCTGCCGCTGCGGCCTTCGCCCTCCGCGGCGGCGATGCCGGCGGGGATGATGAGCACGCCCGGGTGCGTCAGCATGTGATACGAATCGCATTGCTGGTTGACCGCGACCGCCACGCCGTTCGCAAACACCGCGCCGACTCTCGTCACGCGGCCACCGTCGACCCACAGCGTCGCGCCCTGGCCGCGGCCGACCTGCCGTTTGCCGAGACCCTCCTGCGCGGTGACCGTGGCGCGCGCCGAGCGCACGCGCGGCGCGTTCGAGCAGGCGAGGCCGACGGTCACGCTGTGATTGACGAGCGCTTTGCCTTTGTCGACGACGGCGGGCGGCAGGTCTTCGAAACGCAGGCCGGCGACAAACTCTCCGAGTTGCACGGCGAGTGGTTTATCCAGCATTCGGTGATCTCCAGTAAAATCGGCGGGCGGGATTGCCCTTCTACCGCGTTTCACGACGCGCAGCAACCTGCACCGGTTGCATCAACAACGCCGCGCCCGGTCAACAGAATTTTATTTCGAACCCGCTCCTGCCGTGGAACACCCCATGCAAATGATCGTCTCTGTTTCGATTCGCCGCGTGCGCGTGGCAGCGTTGCTTTTGCTCGCAGCAGCGGCGCTCCCCGTCTGCGCGCAGGAATTTCCCGTCAAGCCCGTGCGCTGGATCGTGCCGTACGCGCCGGGCGGCAGTTCCGACATCCTCGCGCGCCTCATCGGCCAGAAACTCGCCGAGTCGTGGGGCCGCGCCGTCATCGTCGACAATCGTCCCGGCGCCGCCGGCAATATCGGCACCGAGGTGGTTGCGCATGCGGCGCCCGACGGCTACACCCTGCTGCTTGTCGCCAGCACGTTTGCCATGAACCCCAGCGTGTACCCGAAGCTCGCGTTCGACCCCGTCAACGATTTCGCGCCGGTTACGATGATCATGTGGCAGCCGTTCATTCTGTCGGCGCATCCGTCGCTGCCGGTGACGTCCGTCAGGCAGCTCATCGCGCTGGCCCGCCAGCATCCGGGCGAGCTCAACTTCAGTTCCGGCGGCAGCGGCACGAGCGGACACATCGCCGCGGCGCTGTTCGAGACGATGGCGAACGTCAAGCTTACGCACGTTCCTTATCGCAGCATGGGGCCCGCGATCACCGCCTTGCTCACGGGCGAAGTGCAGTTGTCGTTCAATACGTCGATCGCGGTGTCGCCTTACGTCCGCATGGGCAAAGTGCGGCCGCTCGGTGTCACGGGCCTCAAGCGCATCGCCGCGCTGCCCGCGGTGCCCACCATCGCGGAAGCCGGCGTGCCGGGTTACGAGGAGGGCGCCTGGCAGGGCGTGCTGGCGCCGGCAGCGACGCCGCGCGCGATGATTGCGCGGCTGAACCAGGACCTGGTGCGGACGATCAAGGCGCGCGAAACCAGTGCGCGCATAGAAGACGTCGGGGCGGATGTCGTGGCCGGCACGCCGGAGGAGTTTGCCGCGGCGATCAAAGCCGACATGCAGAAATACGCGAAGCTGGTGAAGGCTGCCGGGATCCGCGCGGAGTAGGCGATACGTTTGCCGCGGCGCGGCTGCTGCCGCGAGTGCCGGCTAGTTTTCCACTTAGACTCCCTCGCCCCGCTTGCGGGGAGAGGGGGCACGCTTATATTTCTTGTCATTCCCGCGCAGGCGGGAATCCAGGGTCG
>CAZEAX010000266.1:0-6920 GCA_964510405.1 uncultured Streptomyces sp.
CGGACAGCGCCAACGCGTCGCGATGGGGCGCGCGATCGTGCGCAAGCCGCAGGTGTTCCTGTTCGATGAGCCGCTCTCGAATCTCGACGCCAAGCTGCGCGTGGCGATGCGCACCGAGATCAAGGCGCTGCACCAGAGACTGAGGACAACTTCTATTTACGTCACACACGACCAGATCGAGGCGATGACGATGGCCGACAAGATCGTGGTCATGAATGCCGGGCGCGTCGAGCAGATCGGCTCGCCGCTCGAGCTCTACGACAATCCGGCGAACCGCTTCGTCGCCGGATTCATCGGTTCGCCCGCGATGAATTTTCTAACCGGCCGCATGGCGCGCAATGGCGCCGGGCTCGCGGTCGCGGTCGGCGGCGGCGTGCACCTGCCGATGCCCATGTGCGCGGAAATTCCGGAGGGCCGCGAGGTCGTGGTCGGCGTGCGGCCCGAGCATTTCGCGGTGGCCGATGACGGCGTGCCTGCGGAAGTCGTCGTCGTCGAGCCCACCGGCGCCGACACGCAGATCTTTTGCAAGCTCGCGGGCGCAGACGTTTCGGCGGTCGTGCGCGAGCGGCACGATTTTCGCCCGGGAACGGCGGTTCGACTGAAACCACAGCTCACTTTTCTTTTCGATCCAGCGAGCGGCAACAGGCTCGCATAAACGTCACCACCACCAAGGAGGGTCTATGAGCAACATCAAGCGACGCGATTTTCTCAAGATTTCTGCCGGCCTCGCCGCCGGTGCGGCGGGGGGCATGCCGCTGCTGGCCGAAGCGCAGGGCAAGACGCCGGCGGCTCCGTGGAAGCCCGAGAAGGGCGCGAAGCTGCGCGTGCTGCGCTGGAAACGCTTTGTGCAGGGCGACGAAGACCTGTGGATGGCGAACACGAAGAAATTCACCGAGACGACCGGCGTCGAAGTGCGCATCGACAACGAGGGCTGGGAAGACGTGCGGCCGAAGGCGGCGGTGGCGGCGAACATCGGCAGCGGGCCCGACATCATCGTCGGCTGGTTCGACGATCCGCATCAATATCCCGACAAGCTGGTCGACGTTTCCGATGTGGCCAATTACCTGGGCGGGAAGTACGGCGGCTGGTACGACGTCTGCCGCAAGTACGGCACGCGCAACGGCAAATGGATCGCGCTTCCGCTCGGCATCATCGGCAACGCCCTCGTCTACCGCGACAGCCAGGTCAAGGCCGCAGGCTTCGACGGCATCCCCAAGGACACGGCGGGCTTCCTCAAGCTATGCCAGGCGCTGAAGGCGAAGGGCACGCCCTGCGGCTTCGCGCTCGGCAAGGCCGTGGGCGACGGCAACAACTGGGCGCACTGGCTGCTGTGGTCGCACGGCGGGAAGCTGGTCGACGACAAGGGCAACGTCGTGGTCGATTCGCGCGAAACCGTCGCGTCGCTCGAGTACGCAAAGCAGCTCTACGACACCTTCGTGCCCGGCACGCTTTCCTGGCTGGATCCCTCGAACAACAAGGCGTTTCTCGACGGGCAGATTTCTCTCACTGCCAACGGAATCTCCGTCTATTACGCCGCGAAGAACTCGCCGGATGCGAAGCTGCAGGAGATGGCGAAGGATATCCAGCACGCGCGCTTCCCGATCGGCCCGGTCGGCAAGCCCACCGAGCTCATGCAGATCACGCAGAGCATGCTCTTCAAGTACTCGAAGTATCCGAACGCCGCCAAGGCCTACCTCGCGTTCATGATGGAAGGCGACCAGTTCAATCCGTGGATGAAGGCCGCGATCGGCTATACCTGCCAGCCGCTGAAGGCTTTCGAGTCGAACTCGATTTGGACCGACGATCCCAAGGCAACTCCGTATCGCGACGGCCCCAAGCTGATGCTCGATCACGCGTACTCGGGCCCCATGGGCTACGCTTCGGCCGCGTGCCTCGCCGACTACATCGTGCTCGACATGGTCGCCGAAGCGGCGAGCGGTTCGAAGACGCCCAAGGCCGCCGCTGAAGCGGCGCAAAAGCGCGCGGAACGCTACTACAAAGTGTGAATACGGACGCGCAGCGCCGGATTCACATCGCCCGGTTGGAATGGACGCCGCTGCTACTGGCGCCGTTCAACCGGGCGGCGGGTGAGCTTTAGTTGCATAAGTTACTCGACAACCGCAACGTCCTCGGGCTGCTGTTCATGCTGCCCGCGGGAGCCCTGTTGCTCGTTTTCCTTACCTATCCGCTCGGCCTCGGGACATGGCTCGGTTTCACCGACACGAAGATCGGGCGCGACGGGATATGGGTGGGGCTCGACAATTTCAGGTACCTGGTCGGCGACAGCGTAGCGCAGCTCTCGCTCTTCAACACCCTTTTCTACACCGGGTTCGCGAGCGTGGCGAAATTCGTGCTCGGGCTCTGGCTCGCGCTGCTCCTCAACCGCAATCTGCCGTTCAAGGCGATGCTGCGGGCGGCCGTGCTGCTGCCTTTCATCGTCCCCACCGCGCTGTCGGCGATCGCCTTCTGGTGGCTCTACGACGCGCAGTTCTCGGTGATCTCATGGACGCTGACCAGGCTCGGCCTCATCCATCGCTACATCGATTTTCTCGGCGACCCGTGGAACGCGCGCTTCTCGACCGTCGCCGCGAACATCTGGAGAGGCACGCCCTTCATTGCCATTTGCCTGCTGGCGGGCCTGCAGACGATCCCGCCGTCGCTGTACGAAGCGGCGGCGCTGGATGGCGCGACTCCTTGGCAGCGCTTCCGGTACGTGACGCTGCCGCTCCTGACGCCGATCATCGCGGTGGTGATGACTTTCTCGGTGCTCTTCACGTTCACCGATTTCCAGCTGATCTACGTCCTCACGCGCGGCGGCCCCCTGAACGCGACGCACCTGATGGCGACGCTCTCGTTCCAGCGCGCGATTTCCGGCGGCTCGCTCGGCGAGGGCGCGGCGCTCGCGACCCTGATGATTCCATTCCTGCTCACGGCGATCCTCTTCAGCTATTACGGGCTGCAGCGGCGCGCATGGCAGCAAGGCGCAAAGGACTAAAGATGAAACAGGACGAACTCCCGGCGCAGAGCATGGATTACCTCGAGTCGTTGCCGCGGCGCGTGGTGACCGTCTACGTGCCGCTCGTCTTGTTCCTCATTCTCCTGCTGTTCCCGTTCTACTGGATGGTAGTGACGTCCTTCAAGCCGGACGGCGAACTGCTGTCGCACGAGGGCAATCCCTTCTGGGTCTTCTCGCCCACGCTCGCGCATTTCAGGAAGCTGCTGTTCGACACGCCCTATCCGGACTGGATGCTGAACACGCTGATCGTCTCGGTCGTATCGACGCTCGTGTCTCTCGTGGCAAGCGTCTTCGCGGCCTACGCGATCGAGCGCCTGCGGTTCCGCGGCTCGCGCCAGGTGGGACTGTGTATCTTCCTTGCCTACCTCGTGCCGCCGTCGATCCTGTTCATCCCGCTCGCGGCCATCGTCTTCAAGCTGGGGCTGTACGACACGCGCTGGGCGCTGATCCTCACTTACCCGACGTTCCTGATCCCGTTCTGCACCTGGCTCCTGATGGGTTATTTCCGATCGATCCCGTACGAGCTGGAGGAGTGCGCGCTGATCGACGGCGCGACGCGCTGGCAGGTGCTGACCAAGATCATCCTGCCGCTCGCGGTGCCGGGCCTGATTTCGGCGGGCATCTTCGCTTTTACGCTGTCGTGGAACGAATTCATTTACGCGCTGACTTTTGTCTCATCTTCGGAAATCAAGACGGTGCCGGTGGGCGTAATCACCGAACTGGTGGAGGGCGACGTCTACCACTGGGGCGCCTTAATGGCGGGCGCGTTGCTCGGTTCGCTGCCGGTGGCAGTGCTCTATTCCTTTTTCGTTGAATACTATGTTTCCGGAATGACCGGCGCGGTGAAAGAATGAACCAGCTCGATTTCAAAGGCCGCACCGCGATCGTGACCGGCGGCGCGCAGGGCATCGGACTTGCGATCGCGCAGCGCCTCGTCGCATCAGGCGCGCGCGTGCGCATCTGGGACCGCGACGGCGCGCGGCTAGCCGGCGTCGTCAAGGAACTCGGCGCAAACGCAACGGGCGACGCGCTCGACGTGACCGATCCGACCGCTGTCGAGCGCGGCGTGCAGTCCGCGCTGGCGGATGGCGGCCGCATCGACGTGCTGGTCAACAACGCGGGCATCGCGGGAATTAACACGCCGACTGTCGACTACCCGATCGACGAATGGAAGCGCGTGCTCGATGTGAATCTGACCGGTCCGTTTCTGTGCTGCCGCGCCATTGCGCCGCACATGGTGAAGGCCAAGTACGGGCGCATCGTGAACATCGCTTCCATCGCCGGCAAGGAGGGCAATCCGAACGCGGTCGCCTACAGCGCGTCGAAGGCTGGAGTGATATCGCTCACCAAGTCGCTCGGCAAGGAACTTGCACAGAGTGGAGTGCTCGTCAACTGCGTCACCCCTGCCGCCGCGAAGACGGCAATATTCGACCAGATGACCGAACAGCACATCAACTATATGCTGTCGAAAATTCCGTTGAACCGGTTCGTGACGGTGGACGAGATCGCCGCGCTGGTGTGCTGGCTCGCCTCGGCGGACTGCTAGTTCTCGACGGGCGCGGTGTTCGACATTTCAGGCGGCCGCGCCACGTACTGATGTATTAAGCGAGCTTCATAATGGCTAAAAAAGCAACCCGCAAACTTCGCAGCCAGTCCTGGTTCGGCCGCGAGGACATCTACGGCTTCATCTACCGCTCGTGGACCAAGAACCGAGGCGTGCCGCACGACCAGTTCGACGGCCGCCCGGTCATCGGCATCTGCAACACCTGGTCGGAGCTGACGCCGTGCAACACGCATTTTCGCGTGCTCGCCGAGCACGTCAGGAACGGCATCCTCGAGGCCGGTGGCTTTCCGCTCGAATTTCCAGTGATGTCGCTGGGCGAAACGCTGCTGCGCCCGACCGCGATGATGTTCCGCAACCTGGCGAGCATGGACGTGGAAGAATCGATCCGCGCGAACCCGCTCGACGGCGTGGTGCTGCTGGTCGGATGCGATAAAACGACGCCGGCGCTTTTGATGGGGGCGGCCAGTGTCGATGTGCCGGCCATCGCCGTTTCGGGCGGACCGATGTTGTCGGGCAAATACCGCGGCACCGACATCGGCTCGGGCACCAACACTTGGTCGATGTCGGAGGACGTGCGTGCCGGCAAGATGACGCTCGATGAATTTCACGTTGCCGAATCGTGCATGCACCGCTCGCACGGCCATTGCATGACCATGGGCACGGCATCCACGATGGCGAGCATGGTCGAGTCGCTGGGGATCGGGATGCCGGGCAATGCCGCCTATCCCGCGGTCGATGCGCGCCGCAACGTGCTCGCGCGCATGGCGGGGCGGCGCATCGTCGACATGGTGAAGGAAGACCTCGTCATGTCGAAAATACTCACGCGCCATGCGTTCGAAAATGCCATCCGCACCAACGCCGCCATCGGCGGCTCCACCAACGCGGTGATCCATTTGATCGCGCTCGCCGGACGCCTCGGCGTCAAGCTCGATCTCGACGACTGGGACCACCTTGGACGCGGCGTACATACGCTCGTCAACCTGATGCCCAACGGCAAGTACCTGATGGAAGATTTTTGCTACGCGGGCGGCCTGCCGGTGGTGCTGCGCGAACTGGGCGAGCACGGACTGCTGCACAAAAACGCGCTGACGGTCAACGGCAAATCCATCTGGGAAAATAATCAGCACGCGGAGTGCTTCAACCGCGACGTCATCACGGCGTTCGTCAAGCCGTTTAAAAAGAACACCGGCATCGCGGTGCTACGCGGCAACCTGTGCCCCGACGGCGCGATCATCAAGCCGTCGGCGGCGACGCCGAAATTGATGAAGCACAAGGGCCGCGCCGTGGTGTTCAAGGACATCGCTGATTTTCACGCGCGCATCGACGATCCCGAACTCGACATCGACGAGCATTGCGTCATGGTCCTGCAAAACTGCGGGCCCAAGGGCTATCCCGGTATGGCGGAGGTCGGCAACATGCCGCTGCCGCCCAAGATCCTCAGGAAGGGCATTACTGACATGGTGCGCATATCGGACGCGCGCATGAGCGGCACGGCGTATGGCACGGTCGTGCTGCACGCGGCGCCCGAGGCGGCGGCCGGCGGCACGCTGGGTCTCGTGCGCGACGGCGACATGGTGGAATTGAACGTGGCGAAGCGAACTTTGCACCTGCACGTTTCCGCCGCGGAACTCGCGCGCCGGCGCAAGCTGTGGAAAGCGCCCGCGCCGCCGATGCAGCGCGGCTACTACAAGCTCTACGTCGATCACGTGCTGCAGGCGAACGAGGGCGCCGACCTCGATTTCCTCGTCGGCAAGGGCGGCGCGCGCGTGCCGAAGGACAATCACTAGATTTACGCGCGGTGCGCGTGCGCGCCTGCGAGCATGAGTTGAGGAGCAGGAACGGCGACGCATGCACCAGACGTCGAGAACGCCAACGGTCATGTACTCGGTGCCGATGGCGAGTTCCACGTCACGGACGAGCCGGTCGATCTGGCGGTCTGTCACTTCGAGGATTGGCTCGCGGTCGCATTTTTCCGAGCGCTGGCAGCCACCGTCTTCTACCAGTTCTTCACCCGTTATACGCTGAACGATTCGGCCTCGGGGACCGAGGAGATTGCGCGCTATCGGTCTGCCGCTCACCAAAACGTTGAACGTCCGCTTTCGTTAAGATTGACTGTCCGCTATGGGTGGCGGATTCAACCGGTCATTGCAACACTGCCGCCAGTTTATCGGCGGGCGTTTCAAATCCCAAGGTTTTTCTGGGACGCTGGTTTAAACGAAGCGCGATCTTGTTCAGGTATGACTGTGAGTAGCCTGCGAGGTCGGTTCCCTTCGGAAAGTACTGTCGCAACAAGCCGTTGGTGTTTTCATTGCTGCCACGCTGCCATGGGCTGCGCGGATC
>CAZEAX010000267.1:0-4172 GCA_964510405.1 uncultured Streptomyces sp.
ACTATGGTGGTGATCATGTTGAGCATCCAGTAGGCCAGCGGATACCAGATCATCCAGTAGAAGCTCCTGGCTGAACCTTTGTCGTAACGCGCGTCGAGCGCGAGGCTGACGCCGATCTGGATAAGGCACGTCGTGCCCACCATGACGCCGCTCCACCCCGACAGGAATGAAGGCACTCGATACTCGGGCGGCAGTTCGAATACAAGACCGACGAGCCACAGGACCGCGATCACCAGCATCGCGTAGGCCCACAGTACGCTCATCAAGTATTCCACCAGCACGGGCCACATGCGGCGCGCTTTCCACAAGTGCTCGATGCGCCAGTTCTTCATCATGATCTGGATCCCGCCCATCGACCAGCGCAGCCGCTGCTTCCACAAGCCGCGCAGCGTTTCGGGCGCGAGTATCCAGCAGTGCGCCTTCGGCTCGAAACGCACGTCCCAATGCCGGATCTGCAGCTTCCAGCTGACGTCGATATCTTCGGTCAGCATGTCGGGACTCCAGTAACCGACATCGTGCAGCGCGGCCTTGCGGAAACACGCCACGACGCCCGACACCGTAAAAATGCGGCCGTAGGTGCGCTGCGCGCGCTTGATCAGGCCGATGATCGAGGAGAACTCGCCCACCTGCAGCCGGCCGAGCAGCGTCGAGCGGTTGCGCACGCGCGGATTGCCGGTGACGGCGCCGACGCGCGGGTTCTGGAAATGCACCATCAGCCACGACAGCGCCTCGGGATCGAGCAGCGCATCCGCATCGATGCAGCACAAGTACTGCGCAGGAGTCATCAGGGATGCCGTGGTCAGCGCAACTGCCTTGCCCTGGTTATGCGCGCAATGGATCACCCGCACGTTGGCGTGTTGCTCGGCGAGCCCGTCGAGGATCTGCCTGGTTTCGTCGGCGCTGCCGTCGTCGACCAGCAGGATGTCGAAATTCGGATAAGTCGATGCGAGGAGGTACTCGACGGTGTCCTCGATATCGCGCCCCTCGTTGTGACAAGGCACGACTATCGTCACCAGCGGATACTCCGGCAGCACGGGTGGTGTTTCCAGTCCGCTCTCCGGCAGATCGCGATGACTCTTCGGCGGCCGTTCGTAGCGAAAGTAATAAAACACGGCACCCACCATCCACAAGTGCGCCATGAACAGCGGAAAGTAGTAGGAATACGCCGAGAAAAACTCGACCGGCGATGTGCCGGGATCAAACGGGATCATTGCTTGTCCCCCTTTGCCAGCGGATATACGCGAAGCGACATTGCCGGCGCGACTTGCGCGAGCGGCGGACTGTCGTGCAGAAAATCGTCCGGGATGTAACCAAAGTTGAGCGCGCCGCCGAGCTGCAGCGCACGCATCTGCCGGGCCACGGGATTGCAGTCCGGCCGACCGGCCGGGACGCGGCTGCTCTGCAGCATGAACACCGTCTTGCGCCGGATATCCGCTTCGCCCGGAGCACCGTCCGCGCGCGCGACGCTTTCGCAAGTCGGCGTGCTCACCTGCGCCACGTAATCATATTCGGCGGCGAATGCCGCCAATCGCTGCGCAGTCTGCTTTGCAGCAACCGCGCCGGGCGCGGTTGCAGGTAACGCATCCATATAAACGGTGCGCACTGTCGGCAAAGGCGCGCGGAACGCGCGCACCCGCGCCGCGAGCTCGCGCGTGAATTCAAGACTGGCGGAATCAACGCCGTCCGGCGCCGATTTATCATCGAACACCAGGCCGTCGAAACTGGCATGGCGCGCGAGGTCTTCGTAAACTTCCGCAATATTGACCGGCGCCAGCCGGACCGTCGTAACCGGCATCACCGCGAACACTTTCACGTCGACCCGCGATGCGAGCTGCCACGCGGCGCGGTTGAAGAGGTTGCCGCGCAGCGGCAGGTGACGGTTCGGGAAATAAGCCATGTCCGCGATGCCGTCGCCGTCAGTGTCGGCGGTCGCCTGCAGGTACACATGCGTCGGCTTGAGCGCCTGGACGCGGTCGAGCAGCACGGAAAGATTGCGCTCCTGCTGCGCCGGATCCGTGCTGTAGACGTCATCGAGATTCACCTGAATCACGCGCACCGGCTCGGGATAACGCGGACCGCGCACCTCGACGACGAACTCGGCCAGTGTCGGATTGTGTTCGACCAGGGTGCGCCGCATCGCGGTCAGCGGCACGTCCGGCGTATTGGCGCCGTCGTCGAGCGTGAGGCCGATCGTCATTCCCCATTCGCCGGCCATGCGCACGAGTTCCTCGTTGTAACTGCCGTACGGCCATACGATCGCGCGCGGGCGACGCCCCGTTTCGCGCTCGATGGTGGTCGCGTTTTGCGCGAGGTCGGCGCTCACCCGCATGCGCCAGCTCGTGTCGTCCTCGTAGCCGCCGGTCGCGGGATCGTAAACGCGCGCGGTCGCCGCCGGCTGCAGATTCGCCTGCGGATTCGCCAATACGCCGCGATGCAGATCGTAGGTGTGCGACGCCATTTCAACGAGACCCGAATCGGCCATTTCGCGCAACTGGCGCCATGTTGGAAAACTCGCAGCAGGGATGCTGCTCTTCTCGCCATATAGAACCACCGTACCCTGCGGCGCATCTATCCACTTGCCTACCACCGCCAGCACGGCCGGAAAATTGAATTCGCGCAGCAGCGGATACACGCGGGTGTAGAAAGACAGGTACGCATCGTCGAACGTCAGCAGCACCGCTTTTGCCGGCAGCGGTTTTCCGCCTTTGCGCGCCGCGACGATTTCGTCGAGGCTCACCGGCGTATAGCCGTTGCCGCGCAGCCACGCGAACTGCCTGACCAGCGCCGCGCTGTCGACCGCATAGGGATCGGGATAGTCGCGCACTTCATCGCGCGCTTCGTGATAGGACAGCGTCACAAAGGAGCCCGCCGCGTCATAGGGCGATTCCGCGGCGCCCGCCGCAAGCGCGGCGGCGGCTGCAACCACCGCAATTACCAGAGTCATGAACCGGTGCAGCATCAGAATTTCCAATTCAACGAGAAGTACCCGTAGTTGCGCGCCGTCTGCGCGCCGTCGTACGGATGCAGGCTGCGGCCGACGCCGTAGCGGAAGGTCAGCCGGTCGTCGGCGTCCCACTCCTGCTCATAGCGCCCTCCATAAACGGGACCGGTGCCGAAATTCTGCTGCCAGTAGTTGCCGACCGTAGCGACCAGGCGGTGGCGAAAGGCGCGCGTATATCGCCGCCATTGCAGCCATTCGTTGGCGAATTCCAGCGTCGGCGAAAAATCCTGCGAAGGATTGAAGTATGGCGTGCCGGCAAGCGAATTGCGCGATGCATACAGTCCGCCCGTAATCTCGAGTTTATAAACCGGCCCGGCGATCACGCGCTCGGTCCAGCGCGCGTACGCGGCGTCGCGGCGGTTGCTGTCGCTGAAATCCATGTGCGTGTAGGTAAGCGCCGCGCTGCGTGATTCATGGGCCTGCCAGATCACCTCGCCCGAGCCGAGCCGCGCATTGATGCCGGCAAGCCGCGCCTGCAAGGGCGTTTCGTTGGCCGTCGAATCGAGCGTGCCCCGGAAGGTCCAGTAATCATTGGGCGTAACGGCCAGTGACGCGGCCGCTCCGGTTCTGCCGCCGTTCACGTCTTGCGTAAGCTCGCCGGTGGCGGTGATCAGCGGCGAGCGGTATTCGAGGCCGGCGCCCGCGCGGTTCCACCGCCCGGTGCCATTGTCGAACTTGGCTTCCGCGGCGTAGGCATGGGCGAAGACTCTGTAGTTATAGGCAAGCGGGCTCGAATACAGCCGCGTGTCGACCGCGTAGTCCTGCGTGCCCGCCGGTCCGCCGCCGCTCGACCTGCCGAACGTGCCGTCGACGATCAGCTCGCGCATGTCATGCACCTGCGACAAGCGCGCGGCACGCACCACGCGCCCGTCTTCCGCGTCCACCGCCTGCGCCAGACCCAGCGCCCGCTTGGCATTGCGATAATCGCGCATTTCCAGCAGCGCACCGGCGCGCTCGCCGAGCGCGCCGCCGTTGTCGGGCTCGACGGCGAGTATCCAGTCGAGTTCCTGCACCGCCTTGCGCGGCCAGCCGCGCGCGCGCATCGAACTCGCGTAGTCGGTGCGGATGTCCATGTTGTACGGCGCGCGATCGGACAATTCGTGCAGGCGCTGCTCGGCGTCGCCGACGCGATTCGCGAACAGCGGCGCCATCGCGCGCGCGGACTGCACAC
>CAZEAX010000267.1:4182-6877 GCA_964510405.1 uncultured Streptomyces sp.
GATTCTCGCGGATGGTCGCCGGGCTCCACGCATCTATCCACTGCGGCGTGATCGCGACCGCGCCGTCTATCTCTTTGAGCGCCGCCGCATGGTCTTCGCTTTCGGCGAGCGCGTAAAAAAGTCCGATCCGCGAACCCAGATTGTCAGGGTCCGTGGCCAGCGCCGCGCGATACAGATCGCGCGCCTTCTCCGGCTGCTCGAGATAAAGGTACGCCGAGGCCGCTGCAGACTCGGCATAAGCAGGCACGGGTGCGGCACGCGCCGCCAGCGCTTCATACAATGCAACTGCGTCGCGCATCCGATAACGCTCGCGCAACGCGCTTATGCGATCGAGTGCCAACTGGCGTTCGGTCGCGGTCAACTCCGCGGCGGGATCCAAAGCGCGTTGTCCTGCCGCGTCGCTGTCGGCGAGCGCGCGGTCGAGAGCGGCGAAGCGCGCCGGCCCTTTACCCGTATCGGCTGCAATCGCCCCCCAGCGGATTTGGTGCGCAGTGCGGTCGGCAGCGATTGCCGCACGGTCCTCGGACGCGAGCACTCCGGGATTGCGATCGGCGAGTTCGATGGCGAGCTGCGGCGCGCCAAGCCGCGCGAGCGTCTGGATTTTGCCGCGCAGAGCGCCGCGATGCGCGGGTTCCAGCGCGAGTATCGTTTGATAGGCGGCCAGCGCGCCGAAGTAGTCGCGCCTGGCGGTCGCAATGTCGGCAACCGCTTCGAGCACGTCGATGCGGCGCGGGTTAGCCGCGCGCACTTGTTCGATCAATGCGGTTGCATCTTCAAGCTTGCCGGAGTCGGCGAGCGTGCGCGCCAGCCCGATTTGCGGATCCACCCGGTCGGGAAAGCGCGCGATCGCTTCGCGATACAGCGTTTCGGCCAGCGCGAATTGCCGCGTGACGCGCGCCGACGCAGCGAGGCCCTCGATCACATAGGAAGGCGCGGCGGCGCGATCGATGCGGTCGAGCAATGCAAGGGCGGCAGGATGATCGCCCGCCCAGCCGAGCACGACGGCGTAATCGCCGAGCACGTCCTGGCGCTGCGGAAAGCGTTCGACCAGCGAGCGCAGTGTAACAAGCGCCTGCGCGGCTTTTCCCTCACGCGCCTGTTCGATCGCATTGCGGTATTGCGCATCCGCGGTCTCGACCCTGACGGCATCGATACGGTCGGCGGGATATGCAGCGCCTCCGGCGCAGGCAATGATCAACACGCCTGCCATCAGCGCGCTCTTTGTTCTCAAGTATCCATCCCTTAAAATCGCCGGCGACAAGCCGGGTGGTTAAGCGGCGATGCTTCCGCCACTGCGAATTACTTCGTCGTTACAAGCGTCAGCCCGCCGTCGCCTTCCCAGCGCTGTTCGGCGGACAAGTCCGACCGTTCAAACCGGCGCGCGACTTCGGGCCAATTCACCACCGGCCACCAGCCGTGCAAATAGTCCGGACGCCGGTTTTCATGTTTGAGGTAGTAGGCATGCTCCCAGACATCATTGACCAGCAAAGGGAAGTGGCCCTGCATCAGGGGATTGCCGTGCCCGGAAGTGGCAACCACCTCCAGCCTGCCGCCGTCCTGCTGCGCTCTCACCAGCCAAACCCAGCCCGAGCCGAACACTTTCTCGCCCGCTTCGTCGAAGCGGGTCTTTAATTTTTCAAGACCGCCGAAGTCACGCTTGATCGCGTCGGCCAGCGCGCCTGCCGGTTCACCGCCGCTGCCGGGAGTCATCGCCTTCCACAACATGCTGTGATTGACGTGGCCGCCGGCATTGTTTTGAACCGCGGTGCGCGCGGCTTCCGGCACCTTGTCCAGGTTGAGCAGCAGCCAGATTGCCGAGCGCTCGCGCAACTCGGGATATTTTTCCAGCGCCGCATTCAGCTTCTCCACATACGACGCGTGGTGCTTGTCGTGATGCAATATCATCGTGCGCGTGTCGATGTGCGGTTCGAGCGCCGCGTGGTCATACGGTAAATCCGGCAGCACATGCTTTGAGTGGCTCGTTGGCGAATTGTCCATGATGGCCCTGGTTAGTCGCGCATCAAACGGGCACGGACATTACGCCGGCCGTCGTGAGAATTCGATCAGATCCTTCCCGTCAACAACAGGATCACCAATATCAACACCAGCAGTCCGACGCCGCCGCTGGGGCCGTAACCCCAGTTACTGCTGTGACCCCAGGTCGGAAGCACCCCCACCAGCGCCAGCACCAGTACAATCAATAGAATCGTTCCGATACTCATTTTGTATCTCCCGGTTTTTGCACCCGGCGTGCAAAGCACGCTGCGGTGGTCGTGCGACTGTCGATGAAAGGGATTCTCGTCCAAGGCGGCGTTCCGCTCTGTTCGTTATCGTACATACCGCGCGACAAATTTCCCTATGTGCGCAACCGCACGGAGCCGGCGCCCGTTTCAGCGTAAACATTGCTCGGCGCCAGGCGTTATTTCTTTCACCAGCGGACGCGAGTCCAGGAGTCCACGCATCATGAAAAATCCCCTCATCATCGGCATTGCGCTGCTGGTCATCGGCGCCGCGGTACTCGGTTACGACCATTACAGTTACACGACAAACGAACAGGTTCTCCAGATCGGCCCGATCACCGCGACCGCCGAGAAAACGCATACGGTGTCGTTCCCGCCGATTCTCGGCTGGCTGCTGGTCGGCGGCGGCGTATGCCTGCTGATCTTTGGCATCTCGAAGAAAAACTAGACTAAGG
>CAZEAX010000268.1:0-6817 GCA_964510405.1 uncultured Streptomyces sp.
TCCGCCGTACCTGACCATACATATTTGCCGCCGGGGGTTTCGACGATCGAATTGAAACGCGGGCCGTAGCAATAACCTGCACCGCCGCCGGTCGCCGAGTGCTGGCAGTTATTTTCGCCCCAATCCTGGACGCATTCCTGATGTGCCTTGTACACGTAGCGGTCCTTGGGAATGTCCTGGTCCGAGCATGCGCCTATGAGCACAGTGCCCAGCGCCACCAGCTGCACATGACTTGAGCGCCTGCCTTTCATGTAGCGGCTTTCGGCGCGGATTGTTGCGCCCACCAGCGCTTGAGCCAACCGGTGTTGCCGCCAACCTCGACGATTTCGCGCAATGAGTCAGGCAGCGGCGGATATTCTCGCGTGATGCCGCGGGTGTGGTTGACGAAAAGGCCATTCTGAAAATCGACTTCGAGTTCGTCGCCGGTCGCGCATATGTCGCCAACGTTGACGCAATCGGTCAGCACGCGCACGCCGGCTCCAACCGCGGCACGATAGGCGAGAAACGGCATCGATTCGCACACGAGCCCCAATCCCAGTGCCTGCATTGCGATATAGCCATTTGCTTTAGGGCCCATGCCGAAGTTGCGTCCGGTCACGATGATGTCACCTGGTTTTGCGCGCGCGTGGAATCCGGGATCCGTTTCTGCGAAAAGGTGCGGCACGAGTTTTTCCGGATCCATTTCGCGCGCGACGATGAGGCGGTTCGGGATGACGCCGCCGGGGTGCGGGACGTCGTGGCCCAGTTTGTAGCAGCGGCCTTTAAGCAGCCAATTGAACGTCGTCATACGAGGTTTTCCGCCTGATGGGTTCTGCGCGTGAGCAGAGCCACAAAGTATTTATAAACAATCATATAAGATATGGCGACGAATGTTCAATTCGGCCGCATAGTTTGGCCCGATTCGCAGAATCAGTGATAAATGCCATTGCCAAGGTCTTGTTTTTGGGTGATTATCTATTTTAGATGTTATTGCTGCGCATGATATTTCAATTTTGCGCGACGGTCCGGACCCAGCCATGGCGAGAATCGTAGTCTTCAATCAGAAAGGTGGCGTCGGCAAAACGACGACCACACTGAATCTGGCTGCCTTGCTGGCGCGCCGGGGGCGCGCTCCGCTCGTCATCGACCTCGACCCGCAAGCTCACCTGTCGGCAATTAGCGGCGCCACCGCCGTCGACGGGCACGACAGCCTGTATGCGTTTTACCAGGACACCAAACCGCTCGCGCAGCTCGTGCGCGAAAGCAATACCGGCTGGCCCATCATTCCATCCCATCTCGATCTTTCCAAGGTCGATACGCAATTCGGCAAGGGGCCGCACGCGCTGAACCGGCTGCATGCCGGCATCGTCAAGGAGAACCTGAATACGGAACGTCCCATCTTGATGGACTCGTGTCCGATGCTGGGCGTGCTGTCGCTTAACGGGATTTTCGCGTGCGACCGCATTCTGATTCCGATCTCCGCGGACTATCTCGCGATCAACGGGGCGTTGCAGGTCGATAAAACGCTGCGCGCGCTCGAGCGGGTCCTGAAGACCCCGCCGATGAAGCGTTTTGTGCTCACGCGCTTCGATACGCGGCGCAAGATGTCGTGGGACATCGACCGCAAGCTGCGCGAGCGCTTCGGCGCGGAAATGTGCGAAACGCGCATCACCGAAAACGTGGGCATTGCGGAAAGCCCCGCCCAGAACTGCGATGTGTTCAAGCACGCGCCGGAGAGCCGCGGCGCCGCCGACTATGCGGCTTTGCTCGACGAGCTGACTGCTGCCGGCTTCGTCAACTAGGTTTTCCCCGGCGGCTCGCGGTCGCTTTCCCTGGCGATCAGATTGATCGCACTTTCCAGATCGAAGCCTTCCTCTTTCAGCGTCTGGCGCAGCTCGAGGCAATCGAGTATCTCGCACCGGTGGTAGATCTGGGCGACCTTGCGTTCCGCCTCGGCGCGGTCGCGCGCGGCGATCTGCAGGTTGTCGACGACCATGCCGCCGCGCGTTTTGATCTTGAATCCGAACTTGATCACCGGCGGCCGCCTTTCTCTTGAATGGTTGAGCGATTATCCCACGGCCGCGGCCGGAATCGCATTGCCGAATCTCACGGCTCCGCCTTCAGGTTGGCCTTGTAGCGCTTGAAATTCGCGACGTAGTGATCGGAAATGCGGTTGATGCGCGCGATTTCCTCGGGCGACAGCTGGCGCACGACCTTGCCCGGCGAGCCCAGCACCATCGAACCGTCGGGAATCGTTTTGCCCTCGGCGATCAGCGTGTTGGCGCCGATCAGGCAGTTCTTGCCGATGACCGTGCCGTTGAGAATGACGCTTTTGATGCCGATCAGGCTGCCGTCGCCAACGGTGCATCCGTGCAGCATCACCATGTGGCCGACGCTCACGTTCTTGCCCAGTGTCAGGGGGTAGCCGGGATCGGCATGCAGCACCGAGCCGTCCTGCACCTGCGAATTTTCGCCGATGGTGATCACGTCATTGTCGGCGCGCACGACGACGTTGAACCACAGGCTCGCATTGTTTTCCAGCACCACCGAGCCGATCACGGTTGCGTTGGGGGCGATCCAGTAATCGCCTTTGGTGACGATCTTGCGTTCAGCGAGCGAATATTTCATGTCGATGGCCCGTGATTGGAAAAGCAGGAGAATGGATCGATTATACCTTGCGGCCACAGGCAGCTTCGCACGCGGCAGGGACGCCAAATAAAAACGGGGACCGCGGCCCCCGTTTTTAGCGATGCGCGCCGGCGAATTACAACAACGGCACGATCAGCAGCGCAACGATGTTGATGATTTTGATCAGCGGGTTCACGGCCGGGCCGGCGGTGTCTTTGTACGGGTCGCCCACCGTGTCACCGGTGACCGCCGCTTTGTGCGCGTCGGAACCTTTGCCGCCATGGTTGCCTTCCTCGATGTATTTTTTCGCGTTGTCCCACGCGCCGCCGCCCGTGCACATGGAAATCGCCACGAAAAGACCGGTAACGATAGTGCCCATCAACATGCCGCCGATCGCCATGCGCGCAGCTTCGGCACCCATCGCGAACCGCATGACCAATGCCAGCACCACCGGGGTCAGCACCGGCAGCAGCGAGGGGATCATCATTTCGTTGATCGCCGCCTTGGTCAAAAGGTCGACTGCCCGCGAGTAATCCGGCTTGGCCGTGCCTTCCATGATGCCTTTGATTTCCTTGAACTGGCGGCGCACTTCGACGACCACCGAGCCCGCAGCGCGGCCGACCGCTTCCATCGCCATCGACGCGAACAGGAAAGGGATCAGGCCGCCGATGAAGAGCCCGATGATGACGGGGGGATCGGACAGGCTGAATGCCACGGTTTTGTTCGCGGCTTCGAGCGCGTGCGTGAAGTCGGCGAACAGCACGAGGGCGGCGAGGCCGGCCGAGCCGATCGCGTAGCCCTTGGTCACCGCCTTGGTCGTATTGCCCACTGCATCCAGCGGATCGGTGATTTCGCGCACCGAATCCGGCAGCTTCGCCATTTCCGCGATGCCGCCCGCGTTGTCGGTGATCGGGCCGTAGGCGTCGAGCGCAACGATGATGCCGGCCATCGAGAGCATCGAAGTCGCGGCGATTGCGATCCCATACAAGCCGGCAAGCGTAAACGAGGCCCAGATGGCGCAGCAGACGAAGAGCACCGGGTAGGCGGTCGACTTCATCGACACGGCAATGCCGGCGATGATGTTGGTTGCATGCCCGGTGGTCGAGGCCTGCGCGACGTAGCGCACGGGCCCATATTCGGTGCCCGTATAGTATTCGGTGATCCACACGAGGAGCCCGGTCAACACCAGGCCGACGACGGCGGCGCCGTACAGCTTCATCACAGACAGCTCCGGATATTGCGCGCCGATGTCGCCCATCATGTACGACGTGATCGGATAGAACGCGATCAACGCAAGCACGCCGGCGACGATCAGGCCTTTGTACAGCGCGTTCATGATTTTCTGGCCCGGCGTGGCCTTGACGAACATGCAGCCGATGATCGATGCGATGATCGAGAAGCCGCCCAGCACCAGCGGATAAACGACTGCGTTTATCGCGTAGTTCTTGAGGATCAGCGAGCCCAGCAGCATCGTGGCGATGATGGTGACCGCGTAGGTTTCGAACAAGTCGGCCGCCATGCCGGCGCAATCGCCGACGTTGTCACCGACGTTGTCGGCGATCACGGCGGGGTTGCGCGGGTCGTCTTCCGGAATGCCCGCTTCGACTTTGCCGACCAGGTCGGCGCCGACGTCGGCGCCCTTGGTGAATATGCCGCCGCCAAGCCGCGCGAAAATCGAGATCAACGAGCCGCCGAAGCCGAAGCCGATCAGCGGCTTGAGCTGTTCGCTGAGCGCCACTTCCGGATTCGTGACGTTGCCGGTCAGATACCAGTAGAAGCCGGCGACGCCGAGCAACCCCAGGCCGACGACCAGCATGCCAGTGATGGCGCCGCCGCGGAACGCGACTTTCAGTGCTTCGTTGAGACCCGTGCGGGCGGCTTCCGCAGTGCGCACGTTGGCGCGTACCGACACGTTCATGCCGATGAACCCCGACAGTCCCGAGAGCACGGCGCCGATCAGGAACGCAATCGCCGTGGTCCAGCCCAGGCCCGGTGTGAAGCCGACGACCAGGAACAATACTGCGCCGACCGCCGAGATCGTCGTGTACTGGCGCCTCAAATAGGCCTGCGCGCCCTGCTGAATCGCCGCCGCGATTTCGCGCATGCGATCGTTGCCGCTGGGCAGCGACAATATCCAGCTGCGCGAAACGATGCCGTAAAGCACCGCGCCAACCGCGCACAACAGCGAAAAAATCAACCCCGCTTGAACAGCTTGCATGAACGCCTCCCAGAAACGATCTTGATCATTGATGTCCGACCGAGATCGGAAAAGCCGCGATTCTACCTTATTCGGCGTCAGGCATCGAGAGGCAAACCACCCCTGATTACGGTGCCAGTGTCCTTATGTTTAACGCATGCTCATATCTTGAATTCTGTCTTGAGCTTCTTCGGCACCGCGGTGTTCTTTAACTTGACATAATCCGGCAGCCCGTTCTTGTAGGGTGGATAATCCTCGCCCGCGATGAGCGGCGACAGGTACTGGCGGCATTTGTCCGTAATGTGAAAACCGTCCGCGGTGATGAAATCACGCGGCATCGTTTTTTCCCTGTTCGCAATGACTTTCAGCTCGGCGGCTTCGACGGTCCATTTGTACGGCTTGTTCGATTTGCGCACGATCACCGGCATGACCGCGTTGCGTCCTTTCAGCGCAAGCTCGACCGCGGCCTTGCCAACGGCATAGGCCTGCTGGGCGTCGGTTTTTGACGCGATGTGGCGCGCCGCGCGCTGCAGGTAGTCGGCGACCGCCCAATGATACTTGTAGCCGAGCTTGTCTTTGACGAGATTCGCGATCTGCGGTGCGACGCCGCCCAATTGCGCGTGCCCGAATGCGTCTTTGAGCCCCGATTCGGACAGAAATTTGCCGTCCGCGTTGCGGATGCCTTCCGATACGCCGATCGCGCAATAGCCGTATTGTTTGACGATCGCATCGACGCGCGGGAGAAACTTGTCCGGATCGAAGGTGAGCTCGGGAAAGAGCAGGATCTGCGGCGCATCGCCGGCCTTTTCGGCGGCAAGCCCGCACGCGGCCGTGATCCAGCCGGCATGCCGGCCCATGACTTCGAGCACGAACACCTTGGTCGAGGTGCGCGCCATCGACGCGACGTCGAAGCCTGCTTCGCGGATGCTGGTTGCGACGTATTTCGCGACGGAGCCGAACCCTGGGCAGCAGTCGGTGACGACCAGATCGTTGTCGACGGTTTTCGGTATGCCGACGCAGATCACCGGATAGCCGAGCGCGCCGGATATCTGCGACACCTTGTACGCGGTGTCGGCCGAGTCATTGCCGCCGTTGTAGAAGAAATAGCCGATGTTGTGCGCCTTGAATACTTCGATCAGGCGCTCGTATTGCGCGCGGTTCTCCTCGAGGCCCTTCAGCTTGTAGCGGCACGAACCGAACGCGCCCGACGGTGTATGGCGCAGTGCGCGGATCGCGCCGGGGGATTCTTTCGAGGTGTCGATCAGGTCTTCGGTCAGCGCGCCGATGATGCCGTCGCGGCCGGCATACACCTTGCCGATCTTGTCTTTGTGCTTGCGCGCGGTTTCGATCACGCCGCAGGCGGTGGCATTGATTACCGCCGTCACGCCGCCCGATTGGGCGTAAAAAACATTCATTTTTGCCATGGCTTGAAATGCAATCCGTGCAGGTGGGAAGAACCGCGGCTATTTTAGCATTCGATACGCCGCCCGCCCGATTTTGGGGGCTCCGGCCGACCGTACTAAGCTTGTCCCGGGCTGGCGCCGGCGTGCGTGCCGGCCGGTGCCGGGAATGCCGCTCATCCGCCGCTGGGATGCTGTGTGAGCGCGGCAAACATCTTGTCGCGAATGTGCTCGATCGAGCCGCGCCCGTAGATGTTGACGTAATTCGGCGCGCGCGGGTCGCCGCTCTCGGCCCATTTCAGATAATAGTTGACCAGCGGTTTGGTGACTTCGTGATAGCTGGCGATGCGTCGCTTGACTGTTTCCTCGTTGTCGTCGGCGCGTTGCACCAGCGGTTCGCCGGTCAAGTCATCCTTGCCCTCGACGCGCGGCGGATTGAAATCGATGTGATAGGTGCGTCCCGACGCGGGGTGCACCCGGCGCCCGCTCATCCGGCGCAGGATCTCTGAGTCTCCGACTTCGATCTCAACCACGAAATCGATGTCGATACCGGATTTGCGCAGTGCCTCGGCCTGGGCGACGGTGCGCGGAAAACCGTCGATGATGAAACCGC
>CAZEAX010000269.1:0-6777 GCA_964510405.1 uncultured Streptomyces sp.
GCCGTCCGGTCGCCCGAGTTGTAGCCCGGCTGGCCGCAGCACGTTTGCGCGGCCGGCACCACCACCTCGCAACCGGCGCTCTCCAGCAGCTTCAAGGCCGCGAAGCCGATGCGCGGGCGCATCAGGTCGACGAGACAGGTGACGAACAGACCGACGCGCATGGCTTTTTAGAGTGAAGGGGGAAGGGAGAAGGGTGGCGAAAAAACCACCAACGATCAATGACCCTTACCGTTAAAGATACGGCGCTTTTATTCATCCTCTCGCCTTCAAATTTTTCACCCTTCCCCCTTCACTTATACAATCCCTGCTTCTCCAACCATCCCTGTATCACGTCGGCGACCTGCAGGTTGTTCTTGTCCATCATCATCATATGCGAGTTGCCCCTGATGCCGATCTGCGGGAGGTTGACCACTTCGTAGCGGCCGCCGGCGGCGCGCACCTGTTCGAGGAACTTAAGCTCGTTCGCACGGATCAACGGCCAGCGCGAGTCCTGCTCGATGAAGTCGCCGAACACCGTCAGGATCGGCGTGTCCTTCAATTTATCGACGAGCTTCGGGTCCCCGAGGCCAGCAGGCTCGACCAGCACCAGCGCCTTCACCTTGTCGGGACGCGCCTGCGCGACCTTCTGCCCGAACTGCCCGGCCTGCGAATGCACCAGCACGACGCACGGGCACACTTTGTCGACAAGCGCGATGTAAGCGGCAATGATTGCATCGTCCGTCGTCGTCCAGCGCGGCACGTTCTGCTTGGTGAAATTGTCGTAACCCTCGACCGGAAACTGCGAGCCCGGATTCAGTTTCATTTTCGCGGGATCCTTGCTGTACGAGCCGGGCCCCGCGCCGATGCGAAAACGCTCGAACGGATTTTCCGTGGTCAGGAACACCGGCTCGCCCTTGAACACGTCCGGATACATCGCCCAGCCCGCGCGCCCACGCTCGACGGCGTCCGAGTTGTACACCGTCCAGCCTTTCTTGATGAAATAGTTGAGCCAGCCTTCGCGCCCGTCGGGCGTCGTCTCGTAGGTGACGCCGGTCAATCCGCCGCCGTGCCACATCAGGAGCGGCAGCGCCCCGTGCTCGTTCTGCGGCACGAAATACTGCACGTACATGCTCTCGACCATATAGACGCCGTTCGGATCGACTTTCGCTGGCACGCCGCCCGGGGTGAAAGTCACCTCCTTCACCGGCTTGCCCGAGATCGTCACTTCGCGCCCGCCGACGTGAAACGACCCCATGTCTTTCAACGCGATCGGCGCCTGCGCGCAACCAGCGAGCGCCGCCATTGCTGCGATAACCAATATTTTTTTCACGCTCTCCTCCCTCAACTTCGGTGATTAAGTGATTAAGCGATTAAGCGATTAAGCGGTTGGATCAATCACTCAATCACCTAATCACTTAATCACAGAACTAATCAGCCCGTGCACCCGAATCCTTGACGACCTTGCTCCACTTGATTTTTTCGCGCTCGATGAACGCCTGAAACTCGGCGGGCGTACCGCCGATCGGCTCGATGCCGTCGTTCATCAGGCGATTGGTAATGTCGGGGAGCTTGAGCACTTTCGCAATTTCGACCTGGAGGCGATTGACGATGTCCTTCGGCGTGCCGCCGGGAACGCACATGCCCGACCACGACACCGCCTCGAAGCCCGTAACGCCCGACTCGGCGATCGTCGGGATGTCGGGCAGCGTTGGAAAACGCTTGCCGCTGGAAATACCCAGCACTTTCAATTTGCCTGCCTTGATCAGCGGCAGCGAGCTGACCGGCTGGTCGAACATCATTACGACCTGGCCGGCGAGCAGATCGCCCATCGCGTTGCCCGTGCCCTTGTACGGCACGTGCACGAGATCGAGTCCGGCGGCCGACGCGAAGTAAGCGGCCGACAGATGCGACGCGGTGCCGACGCCCGACGATGCGTAATTGATCTGGCCCGGCCGCGGTTTCACGAACGCGATGAACTCGCGGATGTTTTTCACCGGCAGCGACGGATGCACGTCGACGATGTACGGCAGCGAGCCCGTCTGGGTCACGGGCACGAGGTCCTTGTCGGCGTTATACGGCACGGTCTTGTACAAGTACGGAATGATCGCGAAGTTGCCGGTCGTGCACGCGAACATCGTGTAGCCGTCGGGCGGCGACTTCGAAAGTATTTCCGCGGCGATGATGCCGCCGGCGCCCGGCCGGTTGTCGACGACCACCTGCTGGCCGACGTTGTCGGTCATTTTCTGCGCGATCAGGCGCGCGACGATGTCGGTCGAGCCGCCCGGCGCGAAGCCGACCAGGATGCGGATGGTTTTGTTCGGAAAACTCTGCGCCGACGCCGCGGCGGCCAGCACCAGCGTTAGCAATAGTGTCGCGGTAATTCGCATGACGCCCCCCATGAGTTTCGCGTTCAGGATTATCGCATGACGACACAGTCAGGCCATGCCGATCGGCTCGGCGAGCGTATCCAGCACCTTGCCCGGCCGCGCGCGCATCAGGCCTTCGAGTTCGGCGCGCACTTTGCGGCATCCCGGATCGTCGAACAGATTTTGCATTTCGCCCGGATCGTTGACGAGATCGTACAGCTCGCCCGCGCCGGAACCCAGCTCGAACGTGCACTTGTGCGTCTTCGTGCGCACCGTGCGCAACTGCAGGCCGACGCCGCAGCGCGACGGATGCACGTGCCACTCGCTCCATGCAGCGTCGCGCGAAGCAGCCGTTCCGGCAAGCAATGGTTTCAAAGTGCGGCTTTGCAATGCCATCGGCGCGGTCGCACCGGCGTAGTCGTAGAACGTTGCCGCGAGATCGAGTGTGGATACCGGCTCGCCTACCACTTGATTCGCCGCGACACCGGGTCCGCGCGCGATCATGCCGATGCGCAGCAGATCTTCGTACGGCGTCGGTCCCTTGAGATAGAGGCCGTGGTTGCCGAGCAGATCGCCGTGATCCGTGGTGTAGATCACCAGCGTATCGCCGGCAAGCCCCTGCGCCGCGAGCGACTCGAGGATGCGGCCGACGTTGTGATCGATCAGCGAAATCATGCCGTAGTAGTTCGCCGTCATGTGCGCGAGCTGCAAATCGGTCTGATCGGGCACGCGCGAGCCTTCCGCGCGGAATTTGAGCATCGCCGGGTCGGCGAGCTGGGGCTTGCCTTCGAGCGACGCCTTGTGCCACCACGGCCGGCATTCGAGATCCTTCTTCCGGTTGGGCGGCAGCGGAAGACTCGCGGGGTCGTACAGGCGCGACCACGGTTCGGGACAATCGAACGCATGATGCGGATCCGGGAACGACACCCACGCGCAAAACGGTTTTGCCGGATCGCGCTGCTCCAGGTAATGAATCGCACGGTCGGCCGCCCACGTGCTGCTGTGCCACGCGACCGGCAGCGCGGAGTTCCACGTTTGCGCGGCGCCGACGTCGGGCGGCAGGCCGGTCGCCCACAATTTGATCGCTTCGTCGCCGTTGCCGCGCGACATCAGCCAGCGCTCGTAATGGCCGCATGCGGGTTGCTCCAGCGGGCGCGTGCGATGCAGATGACCGAGCACCATCAGCTCGACGTGCTCGAATCCCATGTACGGCCCGAACCAGCCGGGACCGTACCTGGCCTGGCTCTTGTTGCACTCGGGCGTGCCGGTCGGCGCGAACGTCGACTTGGTCGCGAAATGCGCCTTGCCGAGAAACGCGGTCTGATAACCCGCGCGCGCGAGCGTGCCCGCGAATCCTTGCGCACCGACTTCGGGATCGAGATCGACGCCGTTGTCCCACACGCCGTGCGTGAGCGGCAGCAAGCCCGTGAGTATCGACGCGCGCGACGGCTGGCAGACGAGGTTGGGCGTGATGCACGCTTTGAAGCGCGTGCCGTCGCGCGCGAGCCGGTCGAGATGCGGCGTCCTGACTTCGGGGCGTTCGAAGCCATAGCAGTCGCCGCGCTGCTGATCGGAAGTGATCAGCAGGATGTTGGGTTGTTTTGGCATGTCGTCACGATCTGAAAAAAATTTCACTGCACGGCCAGCGCTGCGCCCAACATGAATCCGTCGCATAGTATCGTGCCGGACATTCGAAATAACGCGATAATAGCAGCGGATTTGGCGAACGCCATGGAGACGAAATACGGTGAGACCCGCATGACGAGACACCACCAACCGGGACCGCGCACATGACGCTGTCCCTGCCGCCCCGCTCCGCCAAGCCGCGCACGCGCGGCCTCACCTCGATGATCGATTTCGGGCCGGACACCTTCGGCTGGACCGGCGCACCGGAGGGCATCCGCAACCTGCTCGCGGCGTGCGCCGACTATATCGATTATGCGAAGATCTACGCGCTGAACGCGCTCCTGATGCCGCGCGAAACGGTCAAGGCCGCGGCGCGCACGTACCGCGACTTCGGCGTGACGCCGTTCGCGGGCGGGATATTGTTCGAATACGCATGGCAGAAGCACGAGCTCGACGGCCTGGAAAAACTGCTGCTGGAGCTCGAAATCGGCGGCCTCGAAATTTCCGAAAACTACGTGAGCCTCACGCCGGATGAACGCGCGCGCGCGATCGAACGCTTCCAGAAGCGCGGCATCTACATCAAGTACGAATTCGGCCGCAAGAATCCGACTTTGCCGCTGGCGCTCGACGAACTCGGCGCGGTGGTGAAAGCGGTCGGCCAACAGGGTATCGAGCACGTGATCGTCGAGCAGAGCGACTTCGACATGCTGATCGCCGCGCGCGCCGACGCGATTCCCGCGTTAAAAGCGCAGCCGTGGTTCGACCGCCTCCTGATCGAAGCCGATCCATACCGCTTTCCGCAGCAGCATGTCGAGCTCATTAAAACGTTCGGCGTCGATGTCAACCTCGCGAACGTGACACCCGGCCAGGTGTTGCGGCTCGAAGGTTTCCGCCGCGGCATCGGGCGCGCGGTCGATTATTCGATCATAAAGCGCTGACGTGCCGCGTTCCCGAAACGATCTTCGCTTGTTGGCCCGAATTTCATAATGTAAAATTCGCGGCGTTTCACCCCCATACTTGGACCTACCGGCCGCCGTGGCAGAAGAAAAAGAAACCCGCTCGTCGATCCAGGTCATAGACCGCATGATGAACCTGCTCGACGCACTTGCCGCCAGCCAGGTGCCCGTGAATCTCAAGCTGCTGGCGCAGGCCACCCGGCTCCATCCGTCGACTGCGCACCGCATACTCAACGTGATGGTCCGCAACCGCATGGTCGAACGCATCGAGCCCGGAACCTATTGCCTGGGCACGCGGCTGCTCGAATTCGGCGCGCTGGTGCGCGCACGCGCGGGCAACGCCGGCGCGGAGCAGAGTATTGCTGCGGCGGACAAGGGCTGACGGGAACCGGCGATGCTCGATCGTTCCCTGATTTTTCTCGACCTCGAAACAACCGGCGCCTCGGCGAGCGTCGATCGCATCACCGAGATCGGCCTGATCGAGGTGGAGGACGGCGAGTACGTGCGCGAATGGAGCACGCTCGTCAATCCGCAAATGGAAATTCCGCCGTTCATCGAAGCATTGACCGGCATCAGCAACGACATGGTCGCCGGCGCGCCGACGTTTGCGGCGGTCTCGAACGAACTGCAAGAGCGGCTGCGCGGCAAGCTGCTGGTCGCGCACAACGCGCGTTTCGATTACGGTTTCCTGCGCGCAGAATTCGGCCGTCTCGATGCCGCGTATTCAGCCGACGTCGTATGCACGGTGAAACTGTCGCGCAAACTTTTTCCCGGCCATGCGCGGCACAACCTCGACACGCTGCTTGAACGTCATGGCGTCACCTGCGACGAGCGCCACCGCGCGCTGGGCGATGCGCGGGTGCTGTGGGATCTGATCGGCAAATGGCGCGTCGATCCGGGCGCCGATGCGATTAACGCCGCAGCCGCGGTCCAGCTCAATCCACCGCCGAAATCGCGCGCAGCCGCGCGCCGGAGCGTGCCGGTCGCCGCGTAAACCGGAAAAAGAAGCGCGGACAACGAATCACTGGAGGATATCCGATGAAAACCGCAACCAAAGTTGCACTCGGCATGATGCTGGGAGCGGCGGCGCTGTGCGCGCAGGCCCAGACTTATCCCGCGAAACCCGTGCGCTTCATCATTCCGTTTCCGCCCGGCGGGCCGACCGACATCATGGGCCGGCTCGCGGCACAGCGGCTCACCGAAGCGTGGGGCGTGCAGGTCGTTGCCGACAATCGCGCCGGCGCGGGCGGCAACATCGGCTCGGAGATCTGCGCGAAATCGCCGCCCGACGGCTACACGATCTGCATGATGACAGTCGCGCAAAGCATCTCGCCGTCGATTTATCCGAAGCTCGGGTTCGATCCGCTGAAGGATTTCGCGCCGGTCACGCTGATGGCGACGCTGCCCAGCCTGCTGATGGTGCATCCGTCGCTGCCGGTGAAGAACGTGAAAGACCTGGTCGCGCTCGCCAAGGCGAAGCCGGCGATCCTCACCTACGCGTCGACCGGCAACGGCACCAGCCCGCACATGCTGATGGAAATGTTCAAGTGGATGGCGGGTGTCAATCTCGTCCACGTGCCGTACAAGGGCGCATCGCCCGCGATGATCGACCAGATTTCCGGACAGATCGACGTCGCGTTCAGCACGGCGATCGCGGCGCTGCCGTTCGTGCAGCAGGGCAAGGTGCGCGCAATCGCGGTCTCCACGAAAGACCGGTTTCCGCCGCTGCCGGACCTGCCCACGGTCGAACAAGGCGGCGTCAAGGGTTTCGACGGCAGCTCGTGGCAGGGTGTGGTGATGCCCGCCGGCACGCCGCGCGACATGGTCGCGAAAGCCAACGCCGAACTCGC